>CAYTMB010000248.1:0-2560 GCA_964438465.1 uncultured Rhodovulum sp.
CCGCGAACAGGTTCGGCTGCGTCTCCTTGCCGCCGAAGCCGCCGCCCATGCGCCGGATGTTGATCGTCACCGAATGGCTGGCGAGCCCCAGGACATGCGCGACCATGTGCTGGACCTCGCTCGGGTGCTGGGTCGAGGAGAAGACCGTCACGTCGTCGTCCTCGCCGGGAATGGCGAGCGCGATATGGCCCTCGAGGTAGAAGTGATCCTGGCCGCCGACCCGCATCCGGCCGGCGAGCCTGTGCGCGCTCGCCGCCATACCCTTCGCGACGTCGCCGCGCTCCAGCTTCAGCGGATCGACCACCATCGGATAATCCGCGGCGATGGCGTCGGCGACGTCGATGGCGTGCGGCAGGTCCGCGTATTCGACCTTGGCCAGCGTCGCCGCCCGCCGGGCCGCGTCGCGGGTCTCGGCGATGACGGCGAACATCGGCTGGCCGTGGAACTGCACGTCGTCCACCGCGAACACCGGATCGTCGTGCCGGCTGACCGGGCTCACGTCGTTGTGGCCGGGGATGTCCTTCGCGGTCAGCACGCCGACCACGCCGGGCGCCGCCGCGACCGCGCTCAGGTCCACCGACAGGATCTTCGCATGGGCCCGGTCGCTCAGCCCGAGGCAGGCGTGCAGCAGCCCGGCCGGGGCCGGAATGTCGTCGATGTACTCGGCTTCGCCGGTGACGTGCTTGCGGCCGCTCTCGTGGGCGAGCGAGCTGTGGACCCCGCCCAGAATGCCGGTGTCGGGCCGCTCGACGGTGGCGGCGGTTTCGGGGTTGCGCATGTTCATCGGTTCCGCTCCCTCAGATCGCTTCGGCCAGCGGCCGGTTCAGGCGCAGATCGCCCGCCGCCCCGCTCGTCTCCAGCCAGAACCGCCAGATCAGGTTCTTCGCCACCCGCTGCCGATAGCCGGCCGAGGCCCGCCAGTCGGTCAGCGGCGCGAAATCCGCGTCCAGCGCCGCCATCGCCGCCCGCGCGGTCTCGGCCGACCAGACCGCGCCCACCAGCGCCGCCTCGGCCGCCGCCGCCCGCTTCGGCGTCGCCGCCATGCCGCCGAACGCCAGCCGCGCCTCGCTCACCCGGCCGGCGGCGTCGCGGATCAGCCGGAACGCGCCCAGCGTCGCGGTGATGTCCTCGTCGAAGCGCTTGGTCACCTTGTAGCAGGCGAAATCGGCGCCCTCGGGCAGCGCCGGCACGAACACGGCCTCGACGAATTCGTCGGCCTGGCGGTCCTGCTTGCCGTAGTCGACGAAGAAATCCTCCAGCGCCATCTCGCGCGGCCCGCCCGGCCCGCGCAGCGTCAGCCGCGCGCCCAGCGCGATCAGCGCCGGCGGCGTGTCGCCGATCGGCGAGCCGTTGGCGATGTTGCCGCCGATGGTGCCCATGTTGCGGACCTGCTCGCCGCCGATCCGGTCCCACAGCTCGACCATCTGCGGCCAGCGCCGCGCCACCGCGCCATGCGCCTCGGTGTAGCTGACCCCGGCGCCGAAGCGCACGCCGGCCGGCGTCTCGTCGATGCCGCGCAGCTCGTCCAGATGCCCGATGAAGATCACCGGCCCGATCGGCCGCATCATCTTGGTCACCCACAGCCCCACGTCCGTCGCGCCCGCGACGATGGTCGCCCCCGGGTGCTCGGCCCGCAGCGCCGCCAGATCGGCGGCGTCCGCCGGCAGGATCAGCCGGTCCCGCCCTTCGCCGATCGACACCCGCGCCCCGTCGCGCAGCGCGGTCAGCGCCGCGATCACCCGCGCCCGCTCCGCCACCAGCGGATCGCCGGCGGGGTCCGAGGCCGCCACCGCCTGCGCCGCGCGCAGGATCGGCGCATAGCCGGTGCAGCGGCAGAGGTTGCCCTGCAGCGCCTTCTCGATCTGCGGCACCGATGCGTCGGGCTTCTTCATCCACAGCGCGTAGAGTGACATCACGAAGCCGGGCGTGCAGAAGCCGCACTGCGAGCCGTGGTGCGCGACCATCGCCTCCTGCACCGGATGCAGCCCGCCGCCCGCCGCCAGCGCCTCGACCGTCACCACATGGCAGCCGTCGAGCGAGCCGACGAAGCGGATGCAGGCGTTGACGCTCTCGTAGCGCAGGCCGCCGTCGGCCAGCCGCCCGACCAGCACCGTGCAGGCGCCGCAGTCGCCCTCGGCGCAGCCCTCCTTGGTGCCGGTCAGCCGCCGGTCCAGCCGCAGCCAGTCGAGCAGCGTCAGGGTCGGGGCGCAGTCCCGGAGCGTGACCTCGCGCTCGTTGAGCAGAAAGCGCAGGCTGTGGCGTTCATTCGGCATGGGTCGCGTCTCCGGCTGAGCGCGGATCGCGGGCGGACCTCGGTGTCATGCGCGCCTCCCTGGCTTGCGCTGCTTGCTTGCGACGATCCTGCGGCAGTGCGCGACCTATGGGAAGCCTCCGGGGCCTGAACTCACTTTCAAGGAATTTCGAGGTAATCGCCGGCGGCGCCGCCGCGCAATGGGCGGCGCGGTCCGCCGCACCCGGCGCCGGCGACGCTGCCGGGTCCCTGGGCAGTCTCGCGCGATCTGCCGCATTCATATGCGATCCGGCGCGTCCGGCCGGCGCA
>CAYTMB010000248.1:2660-4175 GCA_964438465.1 uncultured Rhodovulum sp.
GGGCGGGATCGCCGGCGTCAGCCGCTGCGGACCCAGCGCGCCCGCACGTCGCCGCCGACCCTGCCCTGCGAGACCAGCCGGAACCGCGGGGCCAGCGCCAGCGCGCTCGCCTCGATCGCGCCGACCGAGGCGACCGCCTCGTCGCCGAGGGCGAGGCCGGCGGTGAAGGTGACGACCTCGTCGACGAGATCGGCGTTCAGCAGCGCGCCGGCCAGCCGCCCGCCGCCCTCGCACAGCACCCGGGTCAGGCCGCGCGCGCCCAGCCGCTGGAGCAGCGCCGACAGGTCGAGTTCGCCGTCGGGCTGGAACGGGATCTCGATCAGCGTCGCGCCGCGTTCGGTCCAGGCCTGCCGGCGCGCCGGCTCGGCCTCGATATGGTGGCACAGCCAGAGCGGCGCGTTCTCCGCCGTCGCCCCGAGATGCCCGCCGCGCGGCAGCGACAGCCCGCCGCTGACCACCACCCGGACCGGGCGGATCTCGTCGAGGCCGAGGTCGCGCACGTTGAGCTGCGGGTCGTCGACCCGCGCGGTGCCGGCGCCGACCAGCACGGCGTCGGATTTCGCGCGCATCAGATGCACCTCGCGCCGCGCCGCCGGGCCGGTGATCCACTTGCTCTCGCCGGCGCCGGTGGCGATGCGGCCGTCGAGCGAGGTGGCGAGCTTCAGCGTCAGCCGCGGCCGGCCGCGGGCGATCCGGCTGATGAAACCGGCGTTCAGCGCCGCCGCCTCGGCGGCGAGGCAGCCGGTGTCGGTCTCGATCCCGGCCGCGCGCAGCGCCGCGAAGCCCTGGCCGTCGACCCGCGGGTCGGGGTCCTGCAGCGCCGCCACCACCCGGACCACCCCGGCCGCGGCCAGCGCCCCGGTGCAGGGCGGGGTCAGCCCGGTATGGGCGCAGGGCTCCAGCGTGACATAGGCCGTCGCGCCCCGCGCGGCCTCCCCGGCGGCCTCCAGCGCCACGGTCTCCGCATGCGGCCGGCCGCCGGGCCGGGTCCAGCCGCGGCCGACGACGCGCCCGTCCCTGACCAGCACGCAGCCGACGGCCGGATTCGGCCAGACCTGCCCGAGATTGCGCCGCGCCAGGCCAAGGGCCACGCGCATCCAGCCAGCGTCGGCATCTGCGCGCGACACGGGATCAGTCGTCCTTGCCGACCGGGGCGGGACGCAGCTCCGAGACGAAATCCTCGAAATCGTCCGCGGCCTGGAAGTTCTTGTAGACGGATGCGAATCGCACATAGGCGACGGTGTCGATCCGCGCCAGCGTCTCCATCACGATCTGGCCGATGGTGTCCGAGGGCACGTCGGTCTCGCCGAGGCTCTCCAGCCGCCGGACGATCCCCGAGACCATCTGGTCGATGCGGTCGTGCTCCAGCGGGCGCTTTTGCAGGGCGATCCGGATCGAGCGCTCCAGCTTGTCGCGGTCGAAGGCCTCGCGCTTGCCGCTCTTCTTGACCACGACCAGATCGCGCAGCTGCACCCGCTCGTAGGTGGTGAAGCGGCCGCCGCAGGCCGGGCAGAA
>CAYTMB010000249.1:0-4172 GCA_964438465.1 uncultured Rhodovulum sp.
CCCCAGCCGACCTCCGCCCAGTCATCGACCGCGAACTCGATGACCGCCGTCGCCGCCGTCGGATACTTCCCATACTCCGGGTCCTCCGGCGGCGCCGCCAGCAGCATCCGCGCCGCCGCGCCGATCCCCGGCTGGTGCCCGAGCATCAGCACCGAGCCCACATCCGGCGCCTGCCGCAGCGCCGCCAGCATCGCCTCCGGCCCGGCGTGATAGAGATCCGCCCGCGGCGTCATCGCCGCGCCCGCGAAGCCGAGCAGCGCCCAGGTCTCCTGCGTCCGCGCCGCCGTCGAGACCAGCGCCGCCTCCGGCGTCCAGCCCCCGGCGGCCAGCCAGGCCCCGATCGCCGGCGCGTCCCGCCGCCCGCGGCCGTTCAGCGGCCGGTCGTGGTCGCCCTGGCCCGGCACGGCCCAGCTCGACTTCGCATGGCGCATCAGGATCAGCCGCCTCATGCCCCAGGGTTGCCACGGAACGCCGCCATGTGGAAGGCCGATTGCGCCTCCGGCCGCAGCCCCGCCCCGACCGGGCAGGCCCGCCGCACCGCGCAGCCCCGGCTCAGGCAGTCGCCGCCCGCCGCGGTCTCCAGCCAGTCGCGGCAGGCCGGCACGTCGTAGCCGGCCCCGGTCAGCGCCCCCGCCGGGCAGGCGTCGAGGCAGGGCCGGGCGCAGGCCTCGCACGGCCGCGCCCCCGCCGCCCCGAGCTCCAGTCGGTGGGGCAGGGCGAGCGCGCCGCGATAGGAGACGAACAGCCCCTGCGTCTCATGGACCAGCAGCCCGACCGGCGAGGTCCAGGCCCGCCCGCTCCGCCGCGCCCAGGCGAGGAACGGCGACCAGGGCGGCCCGCCGAACGGAAACAGCGCCGTCCCGCCGAGCCGCCGCGCCAGCCCGCCGATCACCCGCTCCGACCAGCGGTTCAGCGGATCCGGCGCGCCGTCCGCCGCCTCCCGGCTCGTGCGGAACCGCTCCCAGAACCGGGCGCCGTCCGGCCCGAGCAGCAGCAGCGTCCCGGTCGCCTCCGGCGCGCCGTCGCCGGGGACGGGATGGAAGCCGCCCAGCACCGCGAGGCCCTCGGCCGCCGCGGCCTCGGCCTCCGGGGTCATCGCGGTCAGGCCTCGCCGGCCGCGGCCTCGCGGATCAGCGTGCCGGCGCCATGCGCGGTGAACAGCTCGAGCAGCACCGCATGCGGCGCCCGGCCGTCGAGGATCACCGCCCCGCGCACCCCGCCCGCGACCGCCGCCAGCGCGGTTTCGGTCTTCGGGATCATCCCGCCCGCGATCACGCCCTCGGCGGTCAGCGCGCGCACCTCGGCCGAGGTCAGCCGCGTCAGCACCGCGCCGTCCGCGTCCTTCACCCCGGCCACGTCGGTCAGCAGCAGGAGGCGGTCCGCCTTCATCGCCGCGGCGATCGCGCCGGCGGCGGTGTCGCCGTTGACGTTGAAGGTCTCGCCGGCGCGGCCGGCGCCGATCGGGGCCACCACCGGGATGAAGTCCGAGCTCAGGAACGCGCGCAGCACGGCGGGGTTCACCTCGACCGGCCGGCCGACGAAGCCGAGGTCGACGTCGCCGGCCCCGAGGTCCTTCTCGCAGATCATCAGGTTGGCGTCCTTGCCCGACAGCCCGACCGCCTTGCCGCCCTGGCCGTTGATCGCCGCCACGATGCGCTTGTTGATCCGCCCCGACAGCACCATCTCGACCACCTCGACGGTGGCCGCGTCGGTCACCCGCTTGCCGCCGGCGAACTCCGAGACGATGCCGAGGCGCTTCAGCATGTCGTTGATCATCGGTCCGCCGCCGTGCACCACCACCGGGTTGAGGTTGCACTGCTTCATCAGCACGACGTCGCGGGCGAACTGGTCCATCGCGGCGTCCGAGCCCATCGCATGGCCGCCGAGCTTGATGACGACCGTCGCGCCGTCGTAGCGCTGCAGATAGGGCAGGGCCTCGGACAGGGTGCGGGCGGTGGCGATCCAGTCGCGGGTCTGGCCGGCGTGTCGCTCCATGGCGGGGTCCTTGCGCGGGACCCGTCCTTGACCGGGTCGGGGGGCGGCTTACACTCAGCTGGGACCATCGACAAGGAGGTCCGGCCATGCGACTCGCGGCAATGCTTCTGGCTCTCGCGCTCGGGCCGCTCGCCGGCTGCACGGCGCAGCAGGTCGCGCAGGCCGGCGCGCAGCCCGACTGCCTCGTGCTGTTCCGCAACTACGATCAGGCCGTGCAGATCTTCGGCAACGCCACCTTCAACCGGCGCGACGACTCGGCCTGGCGGGCGCCGCCCGCCGTCAGCCGCACCGGCCAGCGGCTGCGCGAGAACGGATGCCTGACCTCGGACCAGGACCTCGCGGTGAGCTATCTGCTCGCGGACGAGCTGCGCGGGACGCGCATCGTCGAGAGCGGCGCGCCGATCCGGCCGATCCACCTGCAGGCCGGCATCGTCGAGGGGATCGCCAGCGAGGTGCAGGCGCGGCAGTTCTTCGGCGGGCTCGGGGTGCGCGTCCGCAGCCAGGGCGCGCCGGGGCTGGGGCGGCGGATCTACGTCGGGCCGTTCGCCACCGAAGGCGGCCTCGCCGCGGCGACCGACCTCGCGCTGCGGGCGGGCTTCGTCGCGCCCTATCCGGCGCGCTTCTGATGCGCGCCCTGTCCGGCGCGATGCGCGCGCTGCTGGCGCTGGCGCTGGCCGGGCTGACCGCCGGCTGCGTCGTGCCGCGGCAGACCAGCGACCGCTCGGTCTGCGCCGGGCTGTTCCAGGAATACGACCGCTACGCCCAGCTGCGCCCCCAGATGATCCGCGATCCGATCAGCGGGCGCGAGAGGTTCGACCCGCAGCTCACGCGGCTTCAGGTGCTGCTGGTGCAGAACGATTGCCAGACCCGCTCGCGCGACCTCGTCGGGCTCGACGCGGCGGTGGCGGCGACCGCCGGTCGGACGATCGCCGAGAGCGGCGCGCCGCTCGGCCGGGCGACGGCGGTGCATGTCGGGGCGCTGACCAGCGACGCCGATGCGGCGCGGGCGGTGGCGTTCTTCCGGGGGCTGGGGCTGCAGGCCACCAGCATCGGCAACCAGCAACTCGGCCGGCGGGTCTTCGTCGGTCCGGTCCGCACCGAAGGCGCGCTCGGCGAGGTCATCGCCATCGCCTTCGAGGCGGGGTTCGTCGCGCCCTATCCGTCGCAGTTCTTCCGGTTCTGAGGGGCGTATCATGATGATACGCTTGGGCGTATCACGTTGTTACGCTAGTCAAGTAACTGATTTAATTTCGTAAAAGTGTTAATGGCCGGGTTATCCACAGGCTGGGGCCGCGGTGCGAGGGATCAGCCGTCGGCCATTCCGGCGATCTCGCTGCGCAGCACGTCGAGGCCGAGGCCGGTTTCGGCGGAGGTGACGACGATCGACGGATAGGCCGCGGGGTTCTTCGCCAGCGCCGCCGCCACCTCGGCCTCGACCCGGGCGAGGTCGGCGGCGTTGGGCTTGTCGGCCTTGGTCAGCACCACCTGGAAGGTGACGGCGGCGCGGTTCAGGAGGCCGATGATCTCCTCGTCCACCGCCTTGACCCCGTGGCGGGCGTCGATCAGCAGGAAGGCCCGGCGCAGGGTCGGGCGGCCGGCGAGATAGGCGCGCAGCAGCGCCTGCCACTGCGCGACCACGGCCTTCGGCGCCTCGGCGAAGCCGTAGCCGGGCAGGTCGACCAGATAGAACGCCTCGCCCAGCGTGAAGAAGTTGATCTCCTGGGTGCGGCCGGGGGTGTTCGAGGCGCGGGCCAGCGCCTTGCGCCCGGTCAGCGCGTTGATCAGGCTCGACTTGCCGACGTTCGAGCGGCCGGCGAAACAGACCTCCAGCCGATCGGCCGGCGGCAGGCCGTCCATCGCCACCACGCCCTTGAGAAACCCGCAGGGGCCGGCGAACAGCTTGCGCCCGCGCTCCAGCGCCTCCGGGTCGGTCTCCTCGGCGCGGGGGAAGGGCAGGGTCATAGGATGATCTCCGCTTGCATGGCCGGGGAGCGCCCTGTGCGGAACGCTTCCCCGGATCGCAGGAGCGGGGCGGGGGAAGGCTCCGACCCAATGCGATCCGCCAGACGCACCATACGGTCGCCGGATGAAGGCTTCGGTCCGGCGCCCGGCGCTAAGTGGACGGGCGCCGCGATTCCGCCGATTTTGGCGCGTGACAAAATCGGCACGCGCCTGCC
>CAYTMB010000250.1:0-4164 GCA_964438465.1 uncultured Rhodovulum sp.
GGTGATCCAGTAGTAGCCGTCGGCGTCGCGCCGGCAGCCGTCGCCGGTGAAGTAGGTGCCCTTGTACTGGCTGAAGTAGGTGTCCTTGAAGCGGTCGTGGTCGCCCCAGATCGTGCGCATCTGGCCGGGCCAGCTGTCGCGGACCGCCAGCACGCCCTCGGCCTCGGCCTCGGTGATCTCCTCGCCGGTCTGCGGGTCGAGCACCACCGGCTGCACCCCGAAGAACGGCAGCGTGGCCGAGCCGGGCTTGGTCGGGATCGCGCCGGGCAGCGGGGTGATCAGCGCGCCGCCGGTCTCGGTCTGCCACCAGGTGTCGACGATCGGGCAGCGGCCCTTGCCGACGACCTCGTCGTACCACTTCCACGCCTCTGGGTTGATCGGCTCGCCGACCGTGCCGAGGATGCGCAGGCTCGAGAGGTCGCAGGCGTCGACCCATTCGCGGCCCTGGCCCATCAGGGCGCGGATCGCAGTGGGCGCGGTGTAGAAGATGTTGACCTTGTGCTTGTCGCAGGTCCGCCAGAACCGGCTGGCGTCGGGCCAGGTCGGCACGCCCTCGAACATCAGCGTGGTGGCGCCGTTCGCGAGCGGGCCGTAGACGATGTAGGTGTGGCCCGTCACCCAGCCGACGTCGGCCGAGCACCAGAACACCTCGCCGGGGCGGTAGTCGAACACCAGCTCGTGGGTCATCGCGGCGTAGACCAGATAGCCGCCGGTGGTGTGCACCGCGCCCTTGGGCTTGCCGGTCGAGCCGGAGGTGTAGAGGATGAACAGCGGATCCTCGGCGTTCATCGGCTCGGGCGGGCAGTCGGCCGAGACCCCGGCCGCCAGTTCGTGCAGCCAGTGGTCGCGCCCGGCCTCCCAGGCGACCTCGCCGCCGGTGCGGCGCACCACGAGACAGGCGACCTCGTGCGGGCAGTGCAGCAGCGCCTTGTTGACGTTGGTCTTGAGCGGCGTGGCCTTGCCGCCGCGCGGCGCCTCGTCGGCGGTGATCACCAGCCGCGCGTCGCAGTCGTTGATCCGGTTCGCCAGCGCATCCGGCGAGAAGCCCGCGAAGACGATCGAGTGGATCGCGCCGATCCGGGCGCAGGCCAGCATCGCGAAGGCGGCCTCGGGGATCATCGGCAGGTAGATCACCACCCGGTCGCCCTTCTTCACGCCGAGGCCCTTGAGCACGTTGGCCATCCGGCCGACCTCGGCGTGCATCTCGCGGTAGCTGATGCTGCGGGACGGCTCCGAGGGATCGTCGGGCTCCCACAGGATCGCGGTCTGATCGCCGCGCGTCGCGAGATGGCGGTCGACGCAGTTGACCGAGGCGTTGAGCGCGCCGTCCTCGAACCAGCGGATCGAGACGTCGGGCCAGGCGAAGCTGGTGTTCTTGGCCCGGCTGTAGGGCGTCATCCAGTCGAGCCGCTTGCCGTGTTCGGCCCAGAACGCCTCCGGGTCCGCGATCGAAGCCGCATACATCGTCCGGTACTGCGCCGGATCGACATGCGCCGACCCCGCCAGACTGTCCGGGATCGGCACGGCGCCGTTGTCCAAGGTCTTGCGGTCCTGTTGTGTGAGCATTCTGCATCCCCCCAGGATGTGACGTGATCGGTCCAGGCATCGAAGTCCCAGATGCCTTCGGACGGGCATTTGCCGCGCCCTGATCGCACCAAGTCATCACATATGCAATACATCATTGATTTTATTTGATAAATCAGTCAATGTTTTTATCCCTTGACCCGGGCTGGAGTCAATCCTTTACAGTCGGATCTACAACCGGGTTCGGCGACGGAGCGCGCGGTGCCAAAATCCATCCTGGGCACGCGCATCCGCGAGCGGCGGCGCGCGATGGGCGTCACGCAGGCCGAAATGGCCCGTCGCATCGGGATTTCGGCGTCCTACCTCAACCTGATCGAGCGCAACAAGCGCGGCATCGCCGGACCGCTGCTGCGGCGCACGGCGACGGCGCTGGAGCTGCGGCTCGACGAGCTCGACGACGCGGCGGAGCGCCGTCTGCTCGAGACGCTGAACGAGGTCGCCGCCGCGCCCGACATCGCGGCGCTCGGGGTCGAGGCGGCGAGCGCGGGGGATCTGATCGGCCGCTATCCGGGATGGGCGCGGGCGATGGCGGCGCTGGCGCGGTCCGAGCGCGCCGCCACCGCCGAGGCGCAGGCGCTGTCGGACCGGATGACCCACGACGTCTTCCTCGGCGAGTCGATGCACAGGATGCTGACCCGGGTCGCCGCGATCCGCTCGGCCGCCGAGCTGCTCACCGAGTTTCCCGACGCCCCCGCGGACCGGCGCGAGCAGTTCCTCGGCATCGTGGCCGACGAGAGCCATGTCCTCACCGAGGTGTGCGAGGCGCTGGCGGCCTATTTCGACCGGGCGCGGGACAGCAATCCCTCGCTGACCCCGCTCGACGAGGTCGAGGCGCTGTTCGAGGCCCACGAGAACCGCTTCGACGCGCTGGAGGCGGCGGCGGTCGATCTGGCGGATCTGCCCGGCGACCGCACGCCGGCGCCCCGCCGGACCACCGCCCGCGCCCTCGCGGCGGAGCGGCTGGGGCCGGTGGTCGAGGCGATCATCGCCGCGCGGCCCGAGATCGAGACGGCGCGGGCGCGCGACCGGGCGCGCAAGCTGCTGCTGGAATACGCCGCCGGCGCGATCCTGGCGCCGATGCCGGCGTTCCGCGACCGCGCGGCCGCGCTGCGCTACGATGTCGAGGCGCTGGCCGCGAGCTTTGCGCTCGACGTCGAGACGGTGTGCCAGCGGCTGGTCGCGCTGTCCGGCGGCGGCGCGCCGCGGTTCGGCTATTTCCGCGCCAACGCGGCGGGGACCATCGTCGAGCGGCGCGGCCTGCCGCGGCTGGTGGCGCCGCGCTACGCCCCGGCCTGTCCGCTCTGGGCGCTGTACCGGGCGCAGCAGTCGCCCGAGGCGGTGATCCGCCAGCGCGCGCTGTTCCCGTCGGGCGACCGCTTCGTGTTCCTCGCGCGGGCCCACAACACCGGCCCGACCGGGTTCGGCAAGCCGCGGCACTACCTGACCGACATGCTGGCGATGTCGGAGGCCGACGCGAGCCTGACGGTCTATGCGCCGGAGCCCGGCGTGCCGGTCGAGGAGGTCGGGCCGGCCTGCCGGATCTGTCCGCGGCACGCCTGCCCGCAGCGGGTCGACGACCTGATGTCGACCTGAGGGGTTTTGCGGGGCGGACAGCGCCGCGATCATGGCGTAGTCTCGGCCCGAGGCCCGCAGCAGACGGGCGACGGGAGAGGATGCCGAGACGATGGGACTGCGGGTTCAACTGGTCGAGGACGAGCCGAACATCGTCGTGGCGGTGACCTATCTGCTGGAGCGGTCGGGGTTCGAGGTCGCGACCGAGACCGACGGCGAGGAGGCGCTGGCCGCGGCGCTGGCGGCGCCGCCGGCGGTGCTGATCCTCGACGTGACGCTGCCGCGGCTGGACGGGCTGGAGGTGCTGCGGCGGCTGCGGGCGGACGCGCGGGGGCGGCGGGTGCCGGTGATCGTGCTGACGGCGAAGGGCAGGGTGGCGGACCGGGAATCGGCGATGGCGAGCGGGGCGGACCTGTACCTGACCAAGCCGTTCTCCAACGCGGAGCTGATCGCGGCGGTGCGGCGGATGGCGGCGGCCGGGGTGGTCGAGGGCGGGCATTCAGCGTGAATATTCGGCAAGTCGTTGGAATTGCTCGGACACTGAATCGCTAACGGGAGGTTGACGGGGTTGGGCGAGGGCGAAAGCGGGGCGGGGGGACCGGATCGGCGCGGGAGTCCGGGGCCTGCGGATCCGGCGGCCGCGCCGCCGCTGCGGGTGCTCGAGACCGCGCTCTACGCCGCCGATCTCGACGCGGCGGAGCGGTTCTATGGCGGCGTGCTTGGGCTGGAGCGGATCCTGCGCAGCGGCACGCGGCATGTGTTCTGGCGCTGCGGCGCGGGGGTGCTGCTGATCTTCAACCCGGCCGAGACCAAGGTTCCGGCCGAGGACCCCGCGCTGCCGGTGCCGGCGCACGGCGCGGAGGGGGCGGGGCATCTGTGCTTCGCGGCGAGCGCCGCCGAGCTCGACGCCTGGGCGCTGCGGCTGGCGGCGGCGGGGGTGGCGATCGAGGCGGACTTCCGCTGGCCGAACGGGGCGCGGTCGATCTACGTCCGCGATCCGGCGGGGAA
>CAYTMB010000251.1:0-4157 GCA_964438465.1 uncultured Rhodovulum sp.
CTAAGAAGTGGCAAGCCGGTTTCCAGCCGCTTTCCAGCCGGATTCCATCCACCGAAAATGACGCCTTTCCAGGTGCTTGCCGCGCCCCCGCCCGAGCCTGCGGTTTTCGCCCCATTTCACCCCGAACCACGGGTCGCCGGACACGGGCGACGGCCGTTCCCGTCCGGTTGAAGATCGCTCCAGGCTAACCCGCGATCTCGGCCCAGACCGGGACGTGGTCCGAGGGTTTCTCGCGGCCGCGGACCGGTTTGTCGACGCCGCAGGCGAGCAGGCGGTCGGCGGCCTGCGGCGTCAGCAGGATGTGGTCGATGCGGATGCCGCGGTTCTTCGGCCAGGCGCCGCCCTGGTAGTCCCAGAAGGTGTAGACCCCCGGCGCCGGATCGACGGCGCGCACGGCGTCGGTGAGCCCGAGATGGACCAGCCGCCGCCAGGCCTCGCGGGTCGGGGGCAGGAACAGCGCGTCCTCGGCCCAGGCGCGCGGGTCGTGGCAGTCCTCGGCCAGCGGGATGACGTTGAAGTCGCCGAGCAGCGCCGCGGCCTCCTCGGCCGCCAGCAGCGCCGCGGCGCGGGCGCGCAGGCGCTCCATCCAGCCGAGCTTGTAGTCGTATTTCGGGCCGGGGGCCGGGTTGCCGTTGGGCAGGTACATGCCGCAGATCCGCAAGCTGCCGACGGTCGCCTCGATCCAGCGGGCCTGTTCGTCGCCGTCGTCGCCGGGCAGGCCGCGCACGACGTCCGACAGCGGCAGCCGGGACAGGATCGCGACGCCGTTGAAGCCCTTCTGGCCGTGGGTCTCGACGGCGTAGCCGGCGTCCTCGATCTCGGCGCGGGGGAAACCCTCGTCGACGATCTTGATCTCCTGCAGCGTCACCACGTCGGGCCGGGCCTCGGCCAGCCAGTCGAGCAGCGCCGGCAGGCGGGCGCGGACGCCGTTGATGTTGAAGGTGGCGATCTTCATGGCCGGTCTCCGCTGCGGACGCGCGAGCCTAGGGGCGGCGCGCCCCGCCCGCAAGTCCGCGCCGGGGGCGTCTCACGTTGTTACGCAGGTCAAGTGACTGGCATCGTTATGGAAAAGAGTTAACGCCCAGGTTATCCACAGGCATGTGAGGCGCGCTGCGCCCGCCTCAGGCGGCGTGGGCGAGGCGGCCGCCGCTGCGCTGGCGCTTGCGCAGCGCGGCGTAGCGCGCCTGCAGGTCGGCCTGCCGGACGTTGCGCGCGAAGACCTGCGGCGCGAGCGTCGCCGCCGCGGCCGGCGACAAGTCGGCGATGCGCGCCAGCAGCCGCACCGGCGCGCAGCCGATCCGGGCGTCGCGGGCGGCGAGCACCTCGGCGTGGCGGTCGCGCAGGAACTGCATCGCCTTGAGCGCGATGGTCAGGGTGGAGGGCAGCTGGCGGCGCTGCCGGGCCACCGCGGCGCGCACGGCGGTGGCGTCGGGCAGGCCGTGCACGTCGGGTTGCGCCATCGCGGTGTCGAGCTGGACGGCGAACTCCATCCAGTTCTTCTCGCGCGCGATCTGCAGGAGCGATGGGGACGGACTCATGCCGGGCCTCCGGGGGTCATGGTATCATCACACACGCTAAGGTTGTAGTCCGATTCGGCCGGCGAGATACAGGCATTCTTTGCGCGCCGAAGCGTTTCGGCGACATCTCGCCCATGCCGGGGGATTCGGACGGATGGCGGTCAGCCTCGGCGGCTATAAAAGCTATGGGGACCGATGGCGATGGCTACCTGCATGTTTCCGGGCGCGACGCCCTTGGGCGGCCGCCGCCGGCAGGCGAACGCGGACCCGCGCGACGGAGGCCGGAGTCGGGAAATGGCTATCGCGCGCCTTGCTCGACGATCTGCAGCGGGGTCGCGAAGCACAACTGATAGTTGTTTCCGATACTCGCGGAATTGGCCTCCGCCGGACCGTCCGCGGCTGGCGCGAGGAAGCCGTCGAAGGCCGAAGCGTCCGGCGAGCCGTGCTCGGCGCGAAGCGTCAGGACGGCTCCCGACGGCAGGGTGAAGACGTAGTCGGTGGAGCCGGCGTTCAGCAGCGCGTCCTGGAAGGTGAGTCCCGCCACGCAGGCGGCGGGGCTCGGGCGCAGGAACCAGGCGGCGGCCACGCCCAGGACGAGGCCAAGGACGAGCGCCGCCGCCGATCTCATGCGACGGCCGCCGGCTGCCCCGCCTCATCCATGCAGCAGGACAGAACCGCGCCCGCTCCGTTCGAGCGGGCCGCAGGCGCCGCGGCGACAAGGCTCGTCACGGCGATCGCCGGCGGGTTGAGCACCAGTTTCTTGAATCGCTCCCAGTCGAAATGCGCGCCCGGGTCGGTGCGGCGCCTCGGATCCAGCATGGCGTGGCTGCAGACGTGGCGCAGGTTCGGGTATTTGGCCCAGCAGTAGCGCACGATCTCGGCGGTGGCCTCGATCTGCCAGGGCGAGAACGGGTCGTTCACCTGCGCGTTCACCACCTCGATGCCGAGCGAGAAGTGATTGATGCGGTTGTGGCCGCCCCAGATCTTCGGGTGCGACCGATCGTTGCGGACATGCCAGGCGGCGCGGGCCTCGAAACAGGTGGCCCAGACGGTCTTGCCGTGCGCCTCTTCGTCCTCGTCCGGCACCAGCCAGTGGAAGCTCGCCTTCCGGTCGAGGATGACGCTGACGGCGCCGGCCGAGCTCGAGCCCGCGGTCGCATGGATCACCACCGCGCGGATCCCGGTGATCGGATCGAACATCCGGCTGGAGGACGTGGCGAAGGCCGCGTCCTTCACGCCCGGATACCACTGCTCGGCGAGCGGAGCGCTGTCGGGCTGGGCGACATTCGGGAGGTCAAAGAAATAGGTCTTGGGGTCGGGCATCACGAAATCTCCTGCTTAAAGCCTGGAAAAGACTGGCAGGCACGGCGCTTCAATAAGCCGGATCATAGCAGAAACGGCGCGGTTCGGGAACTCTCGCCCTTGTGGGAACGCGGCGCCTTCAGAAGAAGCTTTGCGGATCGACGTCGATCGCGACCCGCACGGTGGCGGGGACTGGCACCGCAACGGCCCAGGCGCGGAGCGCGGATTGCAGCGCCACACCCTTCGGCGCGCGGGCGAGCAGGCGGACGCGGTGGCGGCCGCGGACCCGGGCGATCGGGGCCGGCGCGGGGCCGAAGAGGTCGACCCCGGCGGCGCGCAGGGTCTCGGCGGCGCGGCCGAGCGCGCGCGCGACGTCCCAGGTCCGCGCCTCGTCGGCGCCGCTGACGATGACGCCGGCCATCCGGCCGTAGGGCGGCGCGCCGGCGTGGCGGCGCAGCTCGGCCTCGGCGCGCCAGAAGGCCTCGTCGTCGCCGGTCAGGATCGCGCGCAGGCAGGGATGTTCGGGCTGGTGCGACTGGATCAGCGCGAGGCCGGGCGCCTCGATCCGCCCGGCGCGGCCGGCGACCTGACGGATCAGCTGGAAGGTCTTTTCCGCCGCGCGCAGGTCGCCGCCCTGCAGGCCGAGGTCGGCGTCGATCACCCCGACCAGCGTCAGATGCGGGAAGTTGTGGCCCTTGGAGACGAGCTGGGTGCCGATGACGATGTCGGCGCCGCCCTGGGCGATCAGGTCGATCCGGGCCTTGAGCTCGCGGGCGCTGTCGGCGAGATCGGAGGACAGGATGGCGATGCGCGCGTCCGGCCACAGCGCCGCGGCCTCCTCGGCGAGGCGCTCGACCCCCGGGCCGAGCGCGGCCATCCTGCCCTCGGCGCCGCAGGACGGGCAGGTCTCGGGGATCGGCTTCGTCGCGCCGCACTGGTGGCAGACGAGGCGCCTGCGGAAGCGGTGCTCGACCATGCGCGCGTCGCAATGGTCGCAGCCGACCTGCTGCCCGCAGGCCCGGCACAGCGTCAGCGGCGCGTAGCCGCGGCGGTTGAGAAAGAGCAGCGACTGCTCGCCGGCGGCGAGCCGTTCGGTGACGGCGCGCGCCAGCGGCTCGGAGATCCAGCGCCCCTGCGGCGGCTCGTCGGCGCGCAGGTCGATGGCGGCCATCGTCGGCAGCACCGCCGCGCCGAAGCGTTCGGGCAGGTCGAGCCGGGCGTATTTGCCGGCGTCGGCGTTGGCCCAGGTCTCCAGCGAGGGCGTGGCGGAGGCGAGCACCACCGCGGCGCCCTCGATCGAGGCGCGCAGCACCGCCATGTCGCGGGCGTGGTAGAGCG
>CAYTMB010000252.1:0-4152 GCA_964438465.1 uncultured Rhodovulum sp.
GGACCCCCGCCCGGGGGAACGTCGTCAGAGCACGTAGGCGCGCTCGCCGTGTTCGGAGAGGTCGAGACCCTCGCGCTCGCTGTCCGCGGGGGCGCGGAGCCCGACCAGCATGTCGACGACCTTGTAGAGGACGAAGGACATCACGCCGCACCAGACGATGGTGACGGCCACGGCCTTGAACTGGGTCCAGAGCTGCGCGGCCATGGCCACGCCCTCGGGAAAGCCGACGCCGCCGAGCGCGGTCGAGGCGAAGACGCCCGTCCCGATCGCGCCGACGATGCCGCCGATGCCGTGGATGCCGAACACGTCGAGGCTGTCGTCGTAGCCGGCCTTCTCCTTCACCACCTGCACGAAGAAGTAGCAGCCCGCCGAGGCGACCGCGCCGAGCACGATCGCGCCGATCGGCCCGACGAAGCCCGCCGCCGGCGTGACGGCGACGAGGCCCGAGATCATGCCCGAGACCGCGCCCAGCATCGAGGCCTTGCCGCGCGCCATCGCCTCGATCGCCGCCCAGGCGACGACCGCGCCCGCGGTGGCCGCAAAGGTGTTGATCATCGCGAGCCCCGCCCCGCCGCCCGCCGACAGCGCCGAGCCGGCGTTGAAGCCGAACCAGCCGACGAACAGCATCGAGGCGCCGACCATGGTCAGCGTCATCGAATGCGGCGCCAGCATCTCCTTGCCGTAGCCCACGCGCGGCCCGACGACCATCGCGCCGACCAGGGCCGCGATGCCGGCGTTGATATGCACCACGGTGCCGCCGGCGAAGTCATAGGCCTCCCAGCCAAAGAACAGGCCGTTCGCGTCCCAGGCCATATGCGCGACCGGGAAGTAGACGATGCTGACCCAGAGGATGACGAACAGCATCACCGCGCGGAACTTCATCCGCTCGGCGAAGCCGCCGACGATCAGCGCCGGCGTGATGCAGGCGAAGGTCATCTGGAACGCGATGAAGACGTATTCCGGGATGGTGCCGGATTCGGACTCCGCCGTCACCCCGGACAGGAACACCTTGGCGAGGCCGCCCCAGTACGGGCCCTCGCCGCCGCCGAAGGCGAAGGAGTAGCCGTAGACCAGATAGATGATGATCACGACCGCGGTGATGAGCGTGCACTGCATCAGCACCGAAAGCATGTTCTTGGTGCGCACGAGCCCGCCGTAGAACAGCGACAGGCCCGGCAGGATCATGAACAGCACGAGCACGGTCGACATCAGCATCCAGGCGGTGTCGCCGCTGTCGATCGCCGAGACCACCTCGGTCACCACCGGGTCGAGCGCCGGAGTCTCGACCTCCTGCGCGAGCGCCAGCGCCGGCAGCGCGGCGAGCGCGGCCGCGAGGCCGGAAAGCTTCAACAGATCCCTCATGTAGCTATGCCTCTTGTTTTCCAGTTTCCCGCCCGCGCTCACAGCGCTTCCTCGCCGGTCTCGCCGGTGCGCACGCGCAGCGCCTGCTCGACGTTGAGGACGAAGACCTTGCCGTCGCCGATCTTGCCGGTCTTGGCGGTCGCGGCGAGCGTCTCGATGACCTGCGCCGCGGCCGCGTCGGCGACGACGAGCTCGAGCTTGATCTTCGGCACGAAGTTCACGACGTATTCGGCGCCGCGATAGATCTCGGTGTGGCCGGACTGCCGGCCGTAGCCCTTCACCTCGGACACCATCAGCCCCTGCACGCCGATGGCGGTCAGCGCCTCGCGGACCTCCTCGAGCTTGAAGGGTTTGATGACGGCGATGATCAGTTTCATTGAGGCCTCGCTTCTCTGGTCCGCGGTGAACGCGACAAAAGGGAGGCATGCACATCCTGTGCCAACCAAGCGCGCAGTGGGCATGGCCTTGCGATCACTCGGCAATTCACGACGTCGTGTTCGTGCGCGGCAGGCGCGCGGGTTCGGACCGGCGCGGAACTGCCCAAAAAACGACAAATGATGAAAAACTACGCACGCCCCCCGCGGAGAAGGGGGCGCCCCGCGCCGGCCCGCATCGAACTGGAACTTCGCGGCGAATCCGGCTAGGGTGCCGGCAACAAGAGCATAGAACAACGAGCAGGTGGCCAGATCATGGCCCGGACAGGCAGACGAACTCTCAAGGCCCGGCCGCGCCCGGGACTGATCCGGCGGGCGTCGCGCGGCCTGTTCGGCGGGCTGCTGCGCGCCGTCTGGTGGATCGGCCTGCGCGCCGGGATCCTCGCCGCGGCGGTCCTGGCGCTGGCGACCGGCTACTACGTCTCGCAGCTGCCGCCGCTCGAGGCGCTGCTCGACGGCCGCGAGGGCGGCTCGGTCACCCTGGTCGACGCCAGCGGCGAGGTCTTCGCCTGGCGCGGCGAGCAGCACGGCGTCACCCGCGCCGAGAACGTCAGCCCGCATCTGATCAACGCCATCATCGCGACCGAGGACCGCCGCTTTTATTGGCACTTCGGCGTCGACGTGCGCGGCACCGCCCGCGCGGCGCTGGTCAACCTGCGCGCCGGCCAGACCGTCCAGGGCGGCTCCAGCCTGACCCAGCAGGTGGCGAAGCTGGTCTGGTTCGACAACACCCGCACCCTCGAGCGCAAGCTCAAGGAGGTCCCCGCGGCGCTGGCGCTGGAGTGGCGGTTCTCCAAGTCCGACATCCTGTCGATCTACCTCAACCGGGCTTATCTCGGCGCCGGCGCCACCGGCTTCGAGGCCGCGAGCCAGCGCTATTTCGGCAAGAGCGCCGCCGAGGTGACGCCGGCCGAGGCCGCGATGCTGGCCGGCCTGCTGCGGGCGCCGTCGCATTTCGCCCCGACCAACGACCTCGCCCGGGCGCAGGAGCGCGCGACGATCATCGTCGGGCTGATGGAGCAGCAGGGCTATCTCACGCCGGCGCAGGCCGCCGAGGCGCGGGCGCATCCCGCGGTGCTGTCCTCGGCCGCCGCCGCGCGCACCGGCGGCGCCTTCGCCGACTGGGTGATGTCCTCGGGCCCCGACTTCCTGACCCGCAGGACCACCGAGGACGTCGTGGTCGACACCACCTTCGATCCGCGGGTCCAGAAGGCCGCCGAGGCCGGCCTCGCCCATGTCTTCGAGACCAAGCTCAAGCCCGGCTCCCGGGTGCAGGCGGCGGTCGTGGTGATGTCGCGCGACGGCGCGGTGCGGGCGATGATCGGCGGGCGCGACGTCGCCGGGGCCGACGGCCAGTTCAACCGCGCCACCCAGGCGCTGCGCCAGACCGGGTCGCTGTTCAAGACCTTCGTCTACGCCGCGGCGCTGGAGAACGGCGCCAGCCCCTACGACCTGGTGCTCGACGCGCCGCTCACCCTCAAGGTGCCCGGCTCCGGGGCCTGGAGCCCGCAGAACTACACCCGCGACTTCCGCGGGCAGATCGCGCTGAGCGAGGCCTTCGCGCATTCGATCAACACCGCCGCGGTGCGGGTCTCCGAGGACACCGGCCGGGCGCGGGTGCGGGCGGTCGCGCAGGACCTCGGGGTGACCGCGCCGGTCGCCGAGGGTCCGGCGATCGCGCTCGGGGCCTCGGAGGCGAGCCTGCTGGAGATGACCGGCGCCTACGCCGGCATCCTGAACGCCGGCTACCGCGCCCGGCCCTACGGGATGCGCGAGCTGCGGCTGCGCGCGGGCGGGGCGCCGCTGATGACGCCGGGCTCCGGCAAGCCGGTGCAGGTGCTGAGCGAGCGCACGGCGGGCGAGCTGACCTGGATGATGGCGCAGGTGGTCGAGACCGGCACCGGCGGGCGGGCGCGGCTGCCCGACCGGCAGGCGGCGGGCAAGACCGGCACCACCTCGGCGGCGCGCGACGCCTGGTTCATCGGCTTCACCGCCGACTATGTGACCGGGGTCTGGATGGGCTACGACGACAACACCCCGCTGACCGGCGTGACCGGCGGCGGGCTGCCGGCCGAGATCTGGCGCGAGGTGATGGTGCGGGTCGAGGACGGCCTGCCGGCGAAGCCGCTGCCGATGTGGATCCCCGAGCGCCGCGCCGCGCCGGTCGCGGTGGCCGACGTCCGGCCGGGCGTCGCGGGGCAGGGGCAGAACCCGGTCGAGGCCATCGATACGGTGGTCCGCTCGGTCTTCAACAGCGTGGTCAAGGGGCTGTTCGGCAGCAACTGAGGCCGGCATTCAGCGTGAATATTAGGTCAAGCGCCTGATATTACGGAATAACTGAATCGCTGACGAAACG
>CAYTMB010000253.1:0-4127 GCA_964438465.1 uncultured Rhodovulum sp.
CCGCAACGTCCTCCTCGCCGAGGCAGGTTGACACAGGGTGTCTCACGCGCTCCAGGCGACCGGATCGCGCGGGGCAATGCCCCGCTGATGCGACCCGGGGCGATCAGGCGGAGGTCGCATGACGCCGCGCACGTTGTCTTCGCCGCGCCGCCGGCGTAACAGCGGTGCGGTCCGGCCGCGCGCCCGGACGCTTGCTTCGGGGGACCGCATGACCACGCTCGCCAGACTGACCGCCGCAGCGCTTTTCGCCGCGCTGGCCGCCTGCAACACCGTGCGGGGCGTGGGCCAGGACCTGCAGCTCGGCGGCGCCACCATCGCCGACACCGCCGACCAGGCGCAGCAGTCCACCTTCTAGCCCGCGCCGCCGCGCGGGAGGCGGGAATGTCCGAGGCGCTGAAGGGCGTGCTCGCCATGGCGGCCGCCTGCACCGTCTGGGGACTGTCGGGCGTCTTCTTCAAGGCGCTCGCCGCCGTCCCGCCGGGCGAGGTGCTGGCGCACCGCGTGCTCTGGACCGTCGCCTTCTTCGGGATCGTGCTCGCCGCGCGCGGCCGGCTGTCCGAGCTGCGCGCCGCCGCCCGGCGCCCGCGCAACTGGCTGGCGCTCGCCTGCACCGCCGGCCTCATCGCCACCAACTGGTTCTGCTTCATCCTCGCGATCCAGTCCGGCCGCGGGCTGGAGGCGAGCCTCGGCTACTACGTCTTTCCGCTGGTCGCGGTCCTGCTCGGCTATCTCGTGCTCGGCGAGCGGTTCTCCCGCGTCCAGGGCGCCGCCATCGCGCTCGCCGCCGCGGCGGTCGCGCTGCTCACCCTCGGCGTCGGCGCGCCGCCCTGGATCGCGCTGATCCTCGGCGTCACCTTCGGCGGCTACGGCCTGCTGAAGAACCGGCTCGGCCTCGGCCCGGTCATCAGCGTGTTCTTCGAGACCGGCCTGCTGGCGCCGCTGGCGCTGGCCTGGCTGATCGGGCTGCATTCCGGCGCCTGGGGCGACCCCGGCGGCCGTCCCGGCGCGTTTTTCGGCGGCGACGCCAGGACGACGATCCTGCTGGCGCTGTCGGGGCCGCTGATGACGGGCGGGCCGCTGATCCTGTTCTCCTACGCCGCGCGGCGCATCCGGCTCGCGACGCTGGGACTGGTGCAGTACATCAACCCCACCCTGCAGTTCGCCGTGGCGGTCGCGGTGTTCGGCGAGCCGTTCACCGCCTGGCACGCCGTCGCCTTCCCGATGATCTGGATCGCGCTGGCGCTCTACTCCGCCGCGATCTGGTCTCAGGACAGGGCGGCGCGCAGCCGCGCCACCAGCGCCGGCACGGTGTCGTAGCTCTCGAGGAAGCCGAGAAAGCTCCGCTCGGCGAAGCCCTGCGCCACCATATGCTCGACCAGCGCCACCAGCGGCCGCCAGTAGCCGCCGGCGTCGAGCAGGCAGACCGGCTTCTTGTGCAGCCCCAGCTGGCGCCAGGTCAGCACCTCGAACAGCTCGTCGAGCGTGCCCGGCCCGCCCGGCAGCGCCACGATGGCGTCGGCGTTCATGAACATCACCTTCTTGCGCTCGTGCATGGTCTCGGTGACGACGAAGGTCGACAGATCCCGCCGCCCGACCTCGCGCGCCAGCAGGTGCTGCGGGATCACCCCGAAGGTGGCGCCGCCGGCGGCCTGCGCCGCGCGGGCGACCTCGCCCATCAGCCCGACGTCGCCGGCGCCGTAGACCAGCCGGAACCCCGCCGCGGCCAGCGCCGTCCCGGTCTCCCGCGCGGCCGCCGCATGGGCGGGATCGCCGCCGGGGCGCGAGCCGCAGAAGACGCAGACGGACGGACGCACGGCGAGTTGCATGGACAGCGGGCCCTTTTGTGACTAACTTGTGAAGTCTGAGCCTGTTAGCAGGTTCCGCGGCGCTGGGCGAGACATGCGGCCCAACCGGCGCGGCGACAGCGTTCGGAGGAGCGGGCCCATGGCGGGGATGTCCCCGGGACTGACGCGCGGCGCGCTGGCGCTGGGCCTGGCGGCGGGTCTGGGCTTCATCGCCTACGAGGCGCTGCGCGCCCCGGCCCCGCCCGAGACCGCGCCCGAAGCCGAAACCGCCGCCGTCGCCCCCGATCTTCTGCGCGATCCTCAGCCTGGCCCGGACGCCGCGCCGGATCCGGACGCCGCGCCGGCGTCCGCCGATCCGCCGACGTTCGACCTGGTGCGCGTCGCGCCCGACGGCGCGGCGGTGATCGCCGGCCGGGCCGAGCCGGGCGCGCAGGTGACGATCTCGGGCGAGGCCGGGCCGCTGGCCGAGGCCACGGCGGACGCCTCGGGCGAGTTCGTCGCGATGTTCGACGCCCCGTCGTCCGACGCCCCGCAGGCGCTGCGGCTCGAGGCGAGGGACGCCGCCGGCGTCACCACGACCTCGCCCGACGTCCTGGTGCTGGCGCCGCCGGCCCCCGACGCCGGCGCGTCGGCGCAGGCCGCCGCCCGCCCCGCCCCGCTGACGCCGGCTGCGAGCGCGACGGCCGCGGCCGCGCCCGCGGAGACGCCGGCCGAGCCCCCCGCGGCGCAGATGGCGGCCGGGGCTCCCGCGCCGGAGGCGCCCGCCGGACCCCCCGCGCCGGAGGCGCCGGCCGGGACCGCCGCGCCGCAGGTGGCGGCGACGGTCGTCCTGCGCGGCGACGAGGCCGAGGCGACGCCGACCGCGCCGGGCGCGAATTTCGAGGGGCTGACGCTCGCGAGCATCTCCTACGCCGAAACCGGGCTGGTGACGCTGGCGGGCCTCGGCTCGGCCGGCGCGCGGATCCGCGCCTATGTCGACGACCGCTTCGCCCGCGACGGCGCGGTGGGCGCGGACGGCCGCTGGTCGCTCGATCTCGCCGATGTCGAGGCGGGGATCTACCGGCTGCGCATCGACGCCCTGCGCGACGACGGCGCCGTCGTCGGCCGCATCGAGACGCCGTTCCAGCGCGATTTCCCGGCGGTCCCCGCCGCCGGCCCCGGCCGCCCGACCTCGATCACCGTGCAGCCGGGCAACAATCTCTGGACGCTGGCGCGCGAGCATTATGGCGCGGGCATACTATATACCCAAATCCACACCGCGAATCGCGACCTGATCCGCGATCCGGAACTGATCTACCCGGGCCAGATCTTCGTGCTCCCCGAGACCGCGCCCGCCGAATAAAGCAGTGCTCATGACCGACGTCCTTCCTCCCGCCGTCGAGGCGCCCTCGAACGGCTGGCGCACCATTCGCAAGGTCGCTCCCTATCTCTGGCCGCCGGGGAACCGCGAGGTGAAGGCCCGGGTCGTCTTCGCGATGGTGGCGCTGCTGGTCGCCAACCTCGCGACCGTGGTCACGCCGTTCTTCTTCAAGGCGGCGGTGGACGGGCTGGCGCCCGCGCCCGGCGACGACCAGACCCTCTACCTGCTGTTCGGCGGCGCGGTCGGCCTGACCCTCGCCTACGGCGCGATGCGGCTGGCGGGCGTCGGCCTCGCCCAGCTGCGCGACGGCGTGTTCGCCAAGGTCGGCCAGGGCGCGCTGCGCGCGCTCGCGCTCGAGACCTTCCGCCACATCCACGCGCTCAGCCTGCGCTACCACATCACCCGCAAGACCGGCGGCCTCAGCCGGATCATCGAGCGCGGGGTGAAGGGCGTCGATTTCCTGCTGCGCTTCCTGTTGTTCTCGATCTTCCCGATGGTGCTGCAGCTCGCGCTCGTCGGGGTGATCCTGCTCTTCGCCTTCGACGTCTGGTATCTCGTCGTCGTCGCGATCACGATCGCGCTCTACGTCTGGTTCACCTTCAAGGTCACCGAATGGCGGGTGCAGCAGCGCGCCCGGATGAACGAGCGCGACACCGACGCGAACCAGAAGGCCATCGACAGCCTGCTGAACTACGAGACCGTGAAGTACTTCGGCGCCGAGGAGCGCGAGGCCGCGCGCTACGACGACTCGATGCGCGGCTACGAATCCGCGGCGGTCGACACCCAGATCAGCCTCGCCTGGCTCAACCTCGGGCAGACCCTCATCATCACCGCCGGCCTCGTGATCGTGATGGCGATGGCGGCGGTCGGCGTGCAGGCCGGAACGCTGACGGTCGGCGATTTCGTCATGGTCAACGCCTACATGATCCAGATCACCCTGCCGCTCGGCTTTCTCGGCACGG
>CAYTMB010000254.1:0-4126 GCA_964438465.1 uncultured Rhodovulum sp.
GTGCGCATGTACACCGGCGACGACTTCAACTACGCCGAACTGATCGCCGGCGACGACGAGGGGCATTCCGACGCGCTGCTCGGCATCTTCGACGCCATCGCCCCCGTCGCCTCGGAAGCGATGGAGGCGCTCGGGCAGGGCGGCGACAACCGCTTCTTCGACCTGCTGGAGCCGACCGTCCCGCTGTCGCGGCATATCTTCAAGGCGCCCACCCGCTTCTACAAGACCGGCGTGGTCTTCCTCGCCTATCTCAACGGCCTGCAGGACCACTTCGTCATGGTCGGCGGCCAGCAGAGCGCGCGCTCGCTCCAGCATCTCGCCGAGCTGTTCCGCCTCGCCGACAAGGCGCGGGTCCTCGCCGACCCCGATCTCGCGGCGACCCGGATGAAGCGCGTGCTCGCCGTGCACGGCGTCGCGTGACCGCGCCGCGCATCCGGCTGGTCGCCGCGGAGGCGTATCAGCGGCCGACGCCGTTCCGCTTCCCGTTCCGCTTCGGGACGGCGCGGGTGACCGCGGCGCCGCAGGCCTTCCTGCGCCTGCGGATCGAGGACGCCTCCGGCCGCTCGGCCAGCGGCTGGGCGGCCGAGATGATGATGCCGAAATGGTTCGACAAGCGCCCCGAACTCAGCCCGGAGGACAACATCGCCGACCTGCGCCGCTCGCTGCGGCTCGCGATGGCGGCGATGGCGGCGGCGGGGCAGGGGACGGCCTTCGACCTCCATGCCGCCGTCGAGCCGGGCCATCACCGCGCCTGCGCCGCCGAGGGCCTGCCGCCGCTGGTCGCCTCCTACGGCCTCGCGCTGGTCGACCGCGCCATGCTCGACGCGCTCGGCCGGATGCTCGGCCTAAGCGTCGCCGAGCTGCTGCGCCGCAACCTGCCCGGCGTCAGCGCCGCGACCGCCCCGGATCTCGCCGGCTTCGACCTCGACGGCTTCCTCGCCGGCCTCGCCCCGGCGCAGGCCATCGCGGTGCGCCACACCGTCGGCCTCGCCGACGCGCTCACCGCCGAGGATCTGCCGCCCGAGGCGCGCCTCAACGACGGCCTGCCCGAGACCCTCGCCGAAGTCATCGCCGCCTGCGGCCACCGCCATTTCAAGCTCAAGGTCTCCGGCGACCCGCAGGCCGACGCCGCGCGGCTCGCGCGCATCGCCGCGGTGCTCGACGCCGGGGCCGGCGGCTACGAGGTCACCCTCGACGGCAACGAGCAGTTCGCCAGCCCCGCCGCCGTCGCCGACCTGCTCGACCGCATCGACGCCGACCCGGCGCTCGCCCGGCTCCGCCGCGCGATCCGCTTCCTCGAACAGCCGCTGCCGCGCGCCGTCACCGCCGACACGCCGATCCACGCCCTCGCCGCCCGCCTGCCGGTCGAGATCGACGAATCCGACGGCGACATCGCCGCCTTCCCCGCCGCCCGCGCGCTCGGCTACGCCGGCGTCTCGGCCAAGTCCTGCAAGGGTTTCTACCGCGCCATCCTCAACCGCGCCCGCGTCGAGACCTGGAACGCCGCCACCCCCGGCGCGCCGTATTTCATGTCCGCGGAGGACCTGACCACCCAGGGCGGCCTCGCCCTCCAGCAGGATCTCGCGCTCGCCGCCCTCGTCGGCGCCGACAGCGTCGAGCGCAACGGCCACCACTACGTCGACGGCATGGCCGGCGCCCCCGCCGCCGAGCAGCGCGCCTTCCTCGCCGCCCACGGCGATCTCTACCGCGACGACGCCGGCCGCGCCCGCCTCGCGATCCGCGACGGCGCGGTCGCGCTCGGCTCGGTGCTCGCCGCGCCCGGGCTCGGCTCCGCCGTGGCGCCCGACGCCGCCGCGATGATCCCGATGACCGAACCCGCGGAGACGACATGACCCTCGACGGCCTCTCGATCAACCTCGCCACCACCCGCGAGCAGTGGGGCTTCGCCGAGGCGGTGGACGGCTGCCTGCGCCACGGCATAACCACGATCGCCCCCTGGCGCGAGCAGGTCGCCGCCATCGGCCTCGCCGAGGCGGCGCGCATCGTGCGCGCCAACGGCCTCAGGCTGACCGGCCTCTGCCGCGGCGGCTTCTTCCCCGCGCCCGACGTCGCCACCCGGACCGCGGCGCTCGACGACAACCGCCGCGCGGTGGACGAGGCGGCCGAACTCGGCGCGGACTGCCTGGTGCTGGTGGTCGGCGGCCTGCCGGGGTCGTCCAAGGACATGCCCGCCGCCCGCGGCATGGTCGCGGAGGGCGTCGCCGCGCTGCTGCCCCACGCCCGCGCCGCCGGCGTGCCGCTGGCGATCGAGCCGCTGCATCCGATGTACGCCGCCGACCGCGCCTGCATCAACACTCTCGGCCAGGCGCTCGACCTCTGCGAGACGCTGGGGCCGGGGCTCGGCGTCGCCATCGACGTCTACCACGTCTGGTGGGACCCCGACCTCGCCCGCGAGATCGCCCGCGCCGGCCGGATGGGCGTCATCATGGCGCATCACATCTGCGACTGGCTGGTCCCGACGCGGGACCTGCTGACCGACCGCGGCATGATGGGCGACGGCGTGATCGACCTGCCCGGCATCCGGGCGATGATCGAGGCCGCGGGTTTCCACGGCGCGCAGGAGGTCGAGATCTTCTCGGCCCTCGACTGGTGGAAGCGCCCCGGCGACGAGGTGCTGGCCACCTGCGTCGAGCGATTCCGCACCGTCTGCTGAAGGGCGACAAGATGACTCTGAGCAACCGCCGCCGCTATGCGCTGGTCGGAACCGGCAACCGCGGCACGACGATGTGGGGGGGCGAGCTGCTGGCCGGCTGGTCCGACGAGGTCGATCTCGCCGCCATCGTCGACACCAACCCGATGCGCGCCGAGCGCGCGCGCGCGATGATGGGCGCGGAGGGCGCCGGCGCGCCCGTCACCACCGACCTCGACGCGATGCTGGCGGCCGAGCGCCCCGATCTCGTCGTGGTCTGCACCCCCGATGACACCCACGACGACATCATCGTGCGCGCGCTGGAATCCGGCGCCGACGTGGTCACCGAAAAGCCGATGACCACCACCGTCGAGAAGATCCGCCGCATCCTCGACGCCGAGAAGCGCACCGGCCACAGCGTCGGCGTCACCTTCAACTACCGCTTCGCCCCCACCGCGGCGCGGATCAAGTCGCTGCTCGACGCCGGCGCCATCGGCCGGGTGCTCTCGGTCGATTTCCACTGGTATCTCGACACCTCGCACGGCGCCGACTACTTCCGGCGCTGGCACGCCTACGAGCGCCATTCCGGCAGCCTGTTCGTGCACAAGGCCACCCACCATTTCGACCTGTTGAACTGGTATCTCGACAGCGACCCGGAATCGGTCTCGGCCCAGGCCGCGCTGCTGCACTACGGCGCCAACGGCGCGTTCCGCGGCGCCCGCTGCAAGACCTGCGCCCATACCGCCGAATGCGACTACTATCTCGACCTCGCCGCCGATCCGTTCCTCGACGACCTCTACGAAGACCCCTCCGCGATCGACGGCTACCACCGCGACGGCTGCGTGTTCCGCGAGGACATCGACATCCCCGACACGATGACCGCCGCGATCCGCTATGCGAACGGCGTGCAGGTCTCCTATTCGCTCAACACCCTGATGCCGATCGAGGGCCATCACATCGCCTTCAACGGCGCCCGCGGCCGCATCGAGCTGCGCCAGTACGAAAAGCAGCCCTGGGCGACGCCGGACTCCGACGAGATCCTGCTCGTGCGCAGCTTCCCCGCCGCCGGCGAGCCGGCCTTCGAGCGGATCACCGTCCCCCACGCCCCCGGCGGCCATTACGGCGGCGACAACCTCATGCGCAACATGATGTTCCTGCCCGACACCCCCGATCCGCTGCGCCAGCGCGCCGGTTCGCGGGCCGGCGCGGTCTCGGTGCTCTGCGGCATCGCGGCGCTGCAAAGCGCGCGCAGCGGCGCCGCCGTCCGGCTCGACGCGCTGATGCCGGAGCTGTTCGAGGCGCCCGCCCCGGCGCGGTAGACCGGGCCGGCATCGGGCGGCGCGCCACGGCAGGGAGGCCAGCCGGCGCCGAACGCGCCGATCCGCCGAACCCCTGCGGGACGCTCGTTCGAAGCGGCGGCGTCCCCCTTCGGACCGAAAAGGCGAGGCTCCAGTGGAGCCTCGCCCGGTCCGTCGC
>CAYTMB010000255.1:0-4118 GCA_964438465.1 uncultured Rhodovulum sp.
GAGCGCGCGAACGGGATCCGCATGGGACGGCCGCCACGAACCCGGCCGAGGTCGCGACATGGGGTCTCGCGGCGGTGGCGTGAAAGAGGGCGCGGGGTGGGCACGCGTGCCCACGCACCTATCTGTCTGATATGAAGGGGAAATCCGTGGCGCGTTCACACATTCTTAGCGAATGTCGGGGGCGCGGCGGGACGCCGGGGCCGGATCGGCCGGGCGAGGGCCGCCGCCTGGGGGGCGGCGGCCGAAAGGGTCAGGCCAAGGCGGCCCGGGCCTGCGCCGCGATGGCGTTGAAGGCTTCGGGCTCGTGCACGGCGAGGTCGGCGAGCACCTTGCGGTCCACGTCGATCCCGGCGAGGTCGAGGCCGTTGATGAAGCGCGAATAGGTCAGATCGGCGTCGAAGCCGCGCACGGCGGCGTTGATGCGCTGGATCCACAGCGCGCGGAAGGTCCGCTTGCGGACCTTGCGGTCGCGCGTGGCGTACTGCATCGCCTTGTCGACCGCCTGCTTGGCGGTGCGGTAGTTGGTCGAGCGGGCGCCGTAATAGCCGGCGGCCTGCTTGACGACCTTGCGGTGACGCGCGTGAGAGGCGGGACCGCCTTTGACTCGGGACATGGTTCAGGCCTCCTCAGCGATGATACGGCATGTAGGTCTTGACGATCTTCTCGTCCGCAGCCGAGAGGATCGTGGTTCCCCGCGCCTGGCGGATGAACTTGCTCGACCGCTTGATCATGCCGTGCCGCTTGCCGGCCTGGGCCGCGACGATCCGTCCGGTCGCCGTGACCTTGAAGCGCTTCTTCGCGCCCGACTTGGTCTTCATCTTGGGCATTTCGGTTCTCCTGGAACGTTCGGGACGCGACACGGCAGCCCAGCATTCGCCGGACGCGTCGATTTGGAGCGGGGCCTATACCGCGCGCGACCGCCGCGCGCAAGGGGCGCGCCCGGCCGGCGCAGCGGCTAGCGCGGCGTCAGCGCCCGGTCGATCGCGTAGACCACGCCATTCGAGGCCGGCAGGTTCGCCCGGACCACGCCGGCGCCGTTGACCCGCAGCGCGGCCCCGGTGAAGTCGGTGTTCAGGCTCGACCCGAGCAGGGTGGTGTGGTTCACGTCGATGCCCGCGAGGAAATCCTCGGTCAGCTCGCCCGGCACCACATGATAGGCGAGCGCGCGCTGCAGGGCCTCGCCGTCGAGCCGGCCGAGGCCGGAGGCGGCGAAGGCCCCGTCGGTCGGCGCGAACAGCGTGTAGGGGCCGGGTCCGGACAGCACCGCGGTCATCCCGGCGGCGTCGACCGCCCGGACGAAGCGGGCCATGCCGTTCGACCGCGCGACCGCGAGGACGTTCGGCCCGCCGGCGGCGCGCGGCGCGCTGTCCCGCCCGCCGCCGCAGGCCGCCAGCGCCAGGCCGGCGGCGAGGAGGCCGAGGGCGTTTCTTCGGTTCATCGGATGTCCTCTCGATCGGTGCGGGCGGCGCGCCGCGGCGGGCGCGCCGCATCGGCCGGGGCCCGGCCGGTCATGCGGAGCGGGCGGCGGCGCCCGCGGGATCAGGGCAGCAGGACGCCGTCGATGACGTGGATCACGCCGTTGCGCGCGATGACGTCCGGCTGGACGACCGTCACCGCCCCGCCGCCGGCGCCGGTCAGCGTGACGCCGTCGAAGCCGTTGACGGTGAAATTGGTCCCGTCGATCGTGGTGACCTGGGTGGTCCGGTTGATCAGATCGGCCGCGCGATACCCGCCCTGGACGATATGCGCGCCGAGCACCGCGGCCAGCGCCGCGCGGTTCTCCGCCAGCAGCAGGTCGTCGAGCGCGCCTTCGGGCAGCGCCGCGAAGGCGGAGTTGCGCGGGGCGAACACGGTGTAGGGGCCGCCCTCGTCGAGCCCGCCGATCATGTTGGCCGACTGCAGCGCCGTGGCCAGCGTGCTGAGCGAGCGGTGCGAGGTGATGATCTCGCTGAAGGTGGGCGACTCCGGCGGGCGGGCGCAGGCCGCGATGGCGGCCGTGGCGACGGTCAGGGCCACGAGCTGGGCGAATGTTCTTCGGTTCATCGTTTCCCCCTCCGTTGTCCGGGTTTCGTTGCTTTTTCGGGTTCGGGCGAAGGCGGACGGCCCTCGGCCGAGCCGGGACGTTATTGGGGCGGACCCACCGCGTCAATCGAATGGCGCGCGGGCGACTGGCGAGGCGGGGGATCCGTGCGGCCGCCGCCGGCCCCGGTTTCGCCGGAGCGGAGCGCGGGCGGATTGACCGGGGCGCGGTTCGATCACAATGTCTTTATCGGCGGCGTGAAACCGCCGGCCCTCCCGCCGCGACGTATATCGTTGTGCGCGGCGCGCCCCGCTCGCCGCCCGCCGGACCGAAGCGATGGAGACAAGAGCATGTTGATCCGCCAGCGCCCGAAGATCGGCTATTCCGAGGTCACGCCGAAGGCCGCCTGGCTGGACCGCCGCATGCTGATGCGGGGCGCCGCCGCGCTGGCCGCCACCGCCGCGCTCGGCCCCAGGGAGGCGGCCGCGCTCGAGGCGGCCGCGAGCGCCTATTCGCTGGACGATCCGCCGACCGCGCTGGAGCATATCACCAGCTACAACAACTTCTACGAGTTCGGCTTCGACAAGGGCGATCCGCAGCGCCACGCCGGCGGCCTGACCACCACGCCCTGGTCGGTGGCGATCGACGGCCTCGTCGGGCGGCCGGGAAGCTACGGCGTCGACGACCTGGTCGATCCGGCCCGGCTGGAGGAGCGGATCTACCGGCTGCGCTGCGTCGAGGGCTGGTCGATGGTGATCCCCTGGATCGGCGCGCCGCTGGCGCAGGCGCTGGCGCTGGCCGAGCCCGCGCCGGGGGCGAAATACGTCGCCTTCGAGACGCTGGTGCGCCCGGCGGAGATGCCGGGCCAGCGCGGCATGTTCCGGACGCTCGACTGGCCCTATGTCGAGGGGCTGCGGCTCGACGAGGCGATGCATCCGCTGACGATCCTCGCGACCGGGCTCTACGGCGAGACGCTGCCGAACCAGAACGGCGCGCCGCTGCGGCTGGTGGTGCCGTGGAAATACGGCTTCAAGTCGATCAAGTCGATCGTGCGCATCACCCTGACCGCGGAGCAGCCGCCGACCACCTGGAACCTGCAGGCGGCGAACGAGTACGGCTTCTATTCCAACGTGAACCCGGCGGTCAGCCATCCGCGCTGGAGCCAGGAGAGCGAGCGGGTGATCGGCGGCGGCCTGCTGGCCCGGCGGCGCGACACCGAGATGTTCAACGGCTACGCCGACGAGGTGTCGAGCCTCTACGACGGCATGGACCTGCGGCGGTTTTACTGAGAGGGCGGGCCGGTGACCTTGGTCGACCGCATCAACGGCGGATTGCGCCGCGTCCCGGTCGGGCCGCTCTACGTCATCGGCCTGGCGCCGGGGGCGGTCTACTTCTGGCTGGCGCTGCAGGACCGGCTCGGGGCCGATCCGGTGAAGGCGCTGGAGCACGAATACGGGCTGCTGGCGCTGCAGCTGCTGATCGCCGCGCTGGCGGTGACGCCGCTGCGCGAGCAGACCGGGATCAGCTTGCTGCGCTTCCGGCGGTGCATCGGGCTGACGGCGTATTTCTACGTGGCGATGCATATCGCGGTCTGGCTGGTGCTCGACCGCCAGCTGGCCTGGCCGCAGGTGGTCGCCGACCTCACCAAGCGGCCCTATGTCATCCTCGGCATGACCGCGGCGCTGCTGCTCACGCCGCTGGCGCTGACCTCGAGCAACGCCGCGCTGCGCAGGCTCGGGCCGCCGGTCTGGCGGCGCATCCACCGGCTGGCCTATCCGGCCACCGCGCTGGCGGCGATCCACTTCGTCTGGCTGGTCAAGGCCTGGCCGCCGGAGCCGCTGCTCTACGCCGCCGGGGTGGCCGCGCTGCTGGTCTACCGGGCGCTGCCGCGCGGGCTGCGCATGCCCGGACGGGCGGCGGCGCGCGGCCGGGCCTGAGGGCTGCGAAGAAAATCTGTCATACGGACGCATTTTCCGCTTGCGCGACTCGGAGGCGCCTCGTAGATACCCCTCCACCGGCGGCGGGGCGACCTGATCGCCGGGGAAATCTGGGGTTTACGGGCAGCTGGTTGCGCTCAAGGTTTTGGCGCAGTTGGTTT
>CAYTMB010000256.1:0-4073 GCA_964438465.1 uncultured Rhodovulum sp.
CGCGATGGCCCGGTTGAGGATCGCGGCCTTGCGAAACCCGTCGTCCTCCTGCCAGACATGGCGCACCGGCGTCTCCGGATGCGCCGCGGTGAAGGCCTCGACCACCGCCCGCGTCTCCGCCCCCGAGCCGTCGTCGGCGATGGCGATCCCGTCCGGCCGCACCCGCTGCCGCGCCACCGACGCAAGGCACAGCCGCAGCGACCGCGGGTTCTCGTAGGTCGCGACGATCAGCTCGCTGCGCATGGCCTCAGCCCCGCCCGATCCGCGCCAGATAGTCGAGCGCCGCCCGGTCCTCGACCTGCGTCCGCTCGATGTTCGCCACCGTGCGCAGCACCTTGCGCCGGTACTGCGGGGCCTTGGAGGCGAGGTTCGGGCCGCGGCCGACCTTGGCCGCCAGCTCGGCCTCGGACCGGGCGTAGTAGTGGTTCAGCTGCAGGTGATCGGCCGAATAGAACCCGGGCAGCCGGCGGCGATCCAGCGGAACCACCTCGCCGCGGTCGTTCGCGGTGTCGGTCACGCCATCGACCGCGAAGGAATGCACCCCGGCCTCGGTCAGGTGGCAGGGATCGACCAGGCATTTGAACTGCCGGACCCCGCGCGTGTCGCTCATCGGGTCGGCGGCGCGCATCAGGTAGTTCTTCACCAGCCCGCCCTCGGGCGCCGTCGCATGTCCCGACCGCCCGAACATGTGCCAGGGCAGCGAGACGTTGCGCACCCCCTCCAGATGCGCCAGCGCGCCGTCGTAGTCGCGCGCGGCCTTCGGCACCAGGAACTCGTCGGCGTCGATGAACGCCATCCAGCGATAGCGCGCGCCGAAGTTGCTCGCCGCATGGGCATAGGCCAGCGCCTGGTTGTGGATCTCGCGCTTCAGCCGGCTGTCCGAGAACAGCTGCCGCCAGGGCACCACGGTCAGCCGCTCCCCCAGCGCCGCGCGCAGGATCGGCAGCGTCGCGTCGGTGCAGCCGTTGTCGTAGACGACGAAGCCCCGCGCCCCCGCGCAGGCATGGAACTCCGCCCATTCGCGGATATGCGTGGCCTCGTTGCGCACGATCAGCACGATCGCCAGCCCGTGGCGATCCACGGCCGGCGCCGGCGGGACGATCCCGATTCGGCCGATCTTCCAGACCCGGTTGAAGCTCGACCCGAACATTGCGCTCCCGCTGGCGGCGCCGGCGGGTGTAGCACCGCGCCGGGCCGGGGCAAAGCCCGTTGCGCGGCCCGTGTTGCGCCGGGCCGGGGCGCCCCGTAGAACGGGGAAAACCGGGTCCGGGGGACGGCGCATGCGACTGGGGTTGGATTTCGGCGGCACCAAGATCGAGGGCGTCGTGCTCGCCGCCGACGGGACCGAGCGCGCCCGCGCCCGCGTGCCGACGCCGCGCCACGACTACGACGGCTGCATCCGCGCGATCCGCGACCTGATGGAGCGGCTCGAGGGCGAAGCCGGCGGCCGGGTCGAGCGCGTCGGCATCGGCGTGCCCGGCGCCGTCGACCGCGACAGCGGCGTGGTCTACGGCGGCAACTCGACCTGGCTGCACGGCCGCGGCCTGCAGCTCGATCTCGCCAACGCCCTCGCGCGCCCGGTCAGGATCGCCAACGACGCCAACTGCTTCGCGCTGTCCGAGGCGGTGGACGGCGCCGGCGTCGGCGCGCAGGTGGTGTTCGGCGTCATCCTCGGCTCCGGCGTCGGCGGCGGCGTCGTGGTCCGCGGCCAGCTCGTCGAGGGCGTCAACGCCATCGGCGGCGAGTTCGGCCATGTCACGCTGCCCGCGCCCACCGACGACGAGCGCCCGGGCCCGCTCTGCTCCTGCGGCCTGCCCGGCCATGTCGAGGCCTGGCTCTCGGGCCGCAGCTTCGCCGCCGACTACGCCCGCCAGACCGGGATCGACGTCGAGGAGGCGCCCCCGGCTCAGGAGGTGATCGCCCGCGCCGAGGCGGGCGAAGCCGCCGCCGAGGCCGCGCTCCTGCGCTACGAGGACCGCCTCGGCCGCTCGCTGGCGCTGATCGTCAACGTGCTCGACCCCGACGTGATCGTGCTCGGCGGCGGCATGTCGAACGTGGCGCGGCTGTACGAGACCGTTCCGCCCAAGATCGCCACGCATGTCTTCGGCCCGCGCTTCAACACCCGGCTCCTGCCGAACCGCCACGGCGACAGCTCCGGCGTGCGCGGCGCCGCCTGGTTGTGAGCCCGCCGCGCCGGCGCTCAGACCGCCGGCGCCTCGGCCAGCAGCGCCCGCAGGTCCAGCGGCTTGTTGACCATCGCGATGCGGCCGGCGGCATCGCGCGGCCAGTCCGCCTCCGGCCGGTCGCGATACAGCTCGACGCCGTTGCCGTCCGGGTCGCGCAGATAGATCGCCTCGGACACGCCATGATCCGCCGCGCCGTCGATCGCGATCCCCGCGTCCAGCACCCGGCGCAAGGCGTCGGCAAGGTTGGCCCGGTCCGGATACAGGAACGCGGTGTGATAGAGCCCGGTATGCCCCGGCGGCGGCGGGGTGCCGCCCGCGCTCTCCCAGGTGTTCAGCCCGATGTGGTGGTGATACCCGCCCGCCGACAGGAACGCCGCCTGCGGGCCGTAGCGCGCCGACAGCTCGAAGCCGAGCACGCCGGAATAGAACCCGATCGCCCGCTCCAGATCGGCGACCTTCAGATGCACATGCCCGACGCGGGTGGCGGGCGCAATCGGTGCGGACATCGCCGGACCTCCTGTTTCGTTGACGCTGGGAGTATAATCAGCCCGTTCGGCGCAGACTATCGCCGGATCCGGAAACGACCGGTTTCGCCATGCGCGAGCTGACCATAGCCCGCCTCGGATTGCAGGGCGATGGCCTCGGCGACGGGATCCGCGCGCCCTTCACCCTGCCGGGCGAGCGGGTGCGCGGACCGGTCGAGGACGGCGTGCTGGCGCCGGCCGAGATCCTCGCGGCCTCGCCCGACCGCGCGACGCCGCCCTGCCCGCATTTCGGAACCTGCGGCGGCTGCACGCTGCAACACGCCTCGGACGCCTTCCTCGCCGACTGGAAACGCGCGGTCGTCCTCCGCGCGCTGGCCGCCCGCGGCCTGACGGCGCAAGCCGCCCCGACCCAGGTCTCGCCGCCGCGCTCGCGCCGGCGCGCGGTCTTCACCGGACGCCGCACCCGCAAGACCACGCTGGTCGGCTTCCACGGCCGCCGGTCCGAAACCCTGGTCGACGTCACCGGCTGCCACCTCGTCCGCCCCGAACTGCTCGCCGCGCGCCCGGCGCTCGCGGCGATCACCCGCGCCGGCGCCTCGCGCGCCCACGGCCTGCGGCTCACCGTCACGCTGTCCGAAGCCGGGCTCGACATCGACGCCGCCGGCGGCAAGCCGCTCGACGCCGACCTGCGCCGCGACCTCGCGTCCCTCGCCGAACTCCACGATCTCGCCCGGCTCTGCTGGGACACCGAGCCGGTCGTCCTGCGCCGCCCGCCGGCGCAGGCCTTCGGCCGCGCCCGCGTCGTCCCGCCGCCCGGGGCCTTCCTGCAAGCGACCGCCGAAGGCGCCGCTGCGCTCACCGCCGCCGTGCGCCGCACCATCGGCCCCGCCCGCCGCATCGCCGACCTCTTCGCCGGCTGCGGCACCTTCAGCCTGCCGCTCGCCGAGACCGCCGAAGTCCACGCCGTCGAAAGCGATGCGGCGATGCTGGCGGCGCTCGACGCCGGCTGGCGCGCGACGCCGGGCCTGAAGCGCGTCGCGACCGAACCGCGCGACCTGTTCCGCCGCCCGCTCGCGCCCGCCGAGCTCGACCGCTACGACGCCGTGGTGATCGACCCGCCCCGCGCCGGCGCCGAAGCGCAGGCCCATGCCCTCGCCGCCTCCCGGACCCCGGTGATCGCCGCCGTCTCCTGCAATCCGGTGACCTTCGCACGCGACGCCGCGATCCTCGTCGCCGGCGGCTACCGGCTGCAGGACCTCGAGATCGTCGACCAGTTCCGCTGGTCCGGCCATGTCGAGATCGCCGCCGCCTTCCGCCGCTGAACCCGTCATACGAACTCCGTCTGTTTGCCTCGGATCGCGCCCCCTCGAAAGACGCGCGCCCCGGATCGCATCAGCGGGGC
>CAYTMB010000257.1:0-4068 GCA_964438465.1 uncultured Rhodovulum sp.
CGCCACCATGCCCCGGAGGTCCGCGCATGAGCCCCGAGGACATCCGCCGCGCCGCCGACCTGCTGCGCGGGCACCGCGAGTCGATCGACCGGCTCGACGCCATCCTGGTGTTCACCCTGGCCGAGCGGTTCAAGCACACCCAGGGCGTCGGCGCGCTCAAGGCCGAGCACGGCCTGCCCGCCTCCGACCCCGCGCGCGAGGCGGCGCAGATCGACCGGCTGGAGCGGCTGGCCGCCGAGGCCGACCTCGACCCCGAGTTCGCCAAGAAATTCCTGAGCTTCATCATCTCCGAAGTGATCAGGCATCACGAGAGTCATCTCGAAAACGGCGGGTCCCGACCCGCGCCACAGCCATAGACAGGAGACCGACATGGCCATGAAGATCCGGCTCGCCCGCGGCGGGTCCAAGAAGCGCCCGCACTACTCGATCGTCGCCGCCGAGAGCCGTTCGGCCCGCGACGGGCGTTTCCTCGAGAAGCTCGGCACCTACGACCCGCTGCTGGCCAAGGACGACGAGAACCGCGTCAAGATGAACCTCGAGCGCATCCAGTACTGGCTCGGCCAGGGCGCGCAGGCGACCGACCGCGTCGCGCGCATGCTCGAGGCCGCCGGCGTCGCGCCGAAGACCGCGCGCTCGAACCCCAAGGCCGCGCTGCCGGGCAAGGCCGCGCTGGAGCGCGCCAAGGCCCGCGAGGCGAAGGCCGCCGCCGCGACCGCGGAGTAAACCGGGCGACAGTCGGGCGCGGCGGCTGCATCGTCGCGCCCGCGGGGTTCCGGACGGCGGCTCAGGCCGCGTGCAGCGTCGCCGGGCGCTCGCGGATCGGCAGCTGGATCGCCGCCGAGAACAGCCCCACCCCGACGCCGACCCACCACACCAGATCGTAGGTGCCGTAGAGGTCGTAGAGCGCGCCGCCCAGCCAGATGCCGATGAAGCTGCCGATCTGGTGGCTGAGGAACACGAAGCCGTAGAGCGTGCCCATGTAGCGCGCGCCGTAGATCTGCGCGACCAGCCCCGAGGTCAGCGGCACGGTCGCGAGCCACAGCGAGCCCATCAGCGCCGAGAAGATCAGCACCGAGGCCGGGGTCATCGGCGCGAGGATGAAGGCCGCCGAGATCACCGTGCGGCCGAGATAGACCTGCGCCAGCAGGTATTTCTTGCGGTACCGCTGCCCCAGCGCCCCGGCCAGCACCGTGCCGCCGATATTGGCCACGCCGATCACCGCGATGGCGACGGCGCCCAGCGCCGAGGTGGTGGAGATCCCGAGCGCGGCCAGCATCGATCCGGGCGCGATCGGCTCGCAGACCTCGGTGATGAAGGCGGGGAAATGCGCGGTGATGAAGCCGAGCTGATAGCCGCAGGAGAAGAAGCCGAGAAAGATCAGCGCATAGGTCGGGTCGCGGAACGCCCGCTTCAGCACCACCCCCATCGGCTCCTCGACGACGGCGGGACCGCCGGGGCGGGCCTCGGCGCGCAGGAACGGCAGCAGCAGCATCGTGCCGAGCACCATCACCGCGAAGACGAGGAACACCCCGGACCAGGACATCACCGTCAGCAGCCCCTCGGCCAGCGGCGGCCCCAGGACCTGCCCGGCCGAGCCGGCGGCGGTGGCGATCCCGAGCGCCATCGAGCGTTTTTCCGGCGCCGCCGCCCGGCCGACGATGGCGAGGATCACCCCGAAGCCGGTGCCCGCGACGCCGAAGCCGATCAGGATGTTGAGCAGCTGATGCCCCTCGGGCGTGGTCGCGAAGGCCGACAGCGTCAGGCCGACCGCATAGAGGATCGCCCCGGCTATGATCGCGCGGCGGTCGCCGAACCGCTCGGCGATGGCCGAGAAGATCGGCGCGCCGACGCCCCAGGCGAGGTTCTGGATGGCGATGGCCAGCGAGAACTCCGCCCGCGGCCAGCCGAACTGCTCGGCGATCGGCAGCTGGAACAGCCCGAAGCTCGCGCGCACGCCGAAGCTGACGATCAGGATCAGCGAGCCGGCGATCAGCACCGGCGTGATCAGGCGGGATTGCGGCATGCGGGGCTCCGGGGGAGAAAGACCCGACAGCTAGCGCCGCCCGCCGGGAGCGTCAAAGCAAATGCGGTGGCGGCGCGCATCACGGATCGTGATGGACGCCCGCCCCCGGCGCCCGTCTTGGCGAGGTCGCGCGCGACCTGCTAGGGAGGGCGCGGAGGCGCCGATGACCGACTACCTGTTCCGCGAAGACGCCTATCTGGCCGAGGCCGAGGCGGTGGTGATCGCCTCGGGGCCGGAAGGCGTCGAACTCGACCGGACGGTGTTCTACCCGGCCTCGGGCGGGCAGCCCGGCGACAGCGGCGCGCTGCGGCTCGCCGACGGCCGAACCGCGCGGGTGGCCGAGACCCTGCATCCCGGGGGCGACCGGACCCGGGCGCTGCACCGGCTCGCCGCGGACGCGCCCCGCCCCGAGACCGGCGCGACGGTGCGGCTGGCGATCGACTGGCCGCGCCGGCTGCGGCTGATGCGGATGCACACCGCGCTGCATCTGCTGTCGGTTGCGATGCCCTTCCCGGTGACCGGCGGACAGGTCGGCGAGGGCAAGGGCCGGCTCGATTTCGACATGCCCGAGCCGCCGGCCGATCTCGCGGCGGTCGAGGCGGCGCTGAACGCCCATGTCGCGGCGGATCTGCCGGTGACGACCGAATGGATCACCGACGAAGAGCTCGCGGCGCGGCCCGATCTGGTCAAGACGATGAAGGTGAAGCCCCCGCTGGGCCAGGGCCGGGTCCGGCTGGTGCGGATCGGGACCGGCGCCGCGACGCTCGACCTGCAGCCCTGCGGCGGAACCCATGTCCGCTCGACCGCCGCGATCGGTCTGCTGGCGCTCGGCAGGATCGAGAAGAAGGGCCGCGAGAACCGCCGGGTCTACCTGCACCTGGGCGCGGAATGACGCCCCCCTGCCCTCTCGCAGCGGCCCTTTGGATTAACAGAGTAATTTCAATTGCTTAATCTATGTAACAACGTGATACGCCCGGGCGGAGGGCCTGGATGACCGACAGCCCGATGTCGCTCTACCGCGCCCGCGTCGCCGCGGGCGCGCTGGTCTCGGACCCCGCGCAGCGGCTGGCGGTCGAGAAGCTGCAACTGCTCTACATGCGGCTGGCCGACTACAACCCGGCCCGGCCCAAGAGCGTCGGCCTCGGCCGCTTCGGCTGGGGCCGCGAGCGCATCGAGGCCCGCGCGATCCCCGGCCTCTACCTCTACGGCGGCGTCGGGCGCGGCAAGTCGATGCTGATGGACCTGTTCTTCGAGACCGCCCCGGTCGCCCCCAAGCGCCGGGTGCATTTCCACGCCTTCATGCAGGAGATGCACGCCGCGATCCACCGCGCCCGCGCCACCGGCGTGCGGGACCCGATCCGCCCGGTCGCCGACGCGGTCGCCGACGGCGCCACCCTGCTCTGCTTCGACGAGATGCAGGTCACCGACATCACCGACGCGATGCTGGTCGGCCGCCTGTTCCAGCGGCTGTTCGAGCGCGGGGTGGTGGTGGTGACCACCTCGAACCGCGCGCCCGACGATCTCTACAAGGACGGGCTGAACCGCGCGCTGTTCCTGCCGTTCATCGCGCTGCTGAAGGAGCGGCTCGAGGTCCACGAACTGGCCTCCAGCCGCGACCACCGGCTCGGCCGGATGGCCGGGGCGCAGGTCTGGCACGCCCCGCGGGGGCCGGCGGCGGACGCGGCGCTCGACGCCGCCTGGGCGGCGCTGGCCGGCGGGCCGGGGGCGCCGCTGGAGCTGGCCGTGCAGGGCCGCGCCGTGACGCTGCCGGCGTTCCGCGACGGCGTGGCGCGCGCCGACTTCGCCGGCCTGTGCGGCGCCCCGCTCGGTCCGGGCGATTATCTCGCGATCGCGGAGGCCGTCGATACGCTGATCCTCGACCGCATCCCGGCGCTGGACCGGACGCGCGCCAACGAGGCCAAGCGTTTCGTGACGCTGATCGACGCGCTCTACGAAGCGCGGGTCCGGCTGATCGCCTCGGCCGAAGCCGAGCCCGCCGCGCTGTACCGCGACGGACCGGGCGCGTTCGAGTTCAACCGCACCGT
>CAYTMB010000258.1:0-4062 GCA_964438465.1 uncultured Rhodovulum sp.
ACGAACCCGCGGCGCCCTTGGAGATCACCTCCAGCACCGCCTCGCCGTCGAGCCCCGCGCGTTGCGCGAAGGCCAGCCCCTCGGACAGGCCCTGCACCAGCCCGGCGATGCAGATCTGGTTCACCATCTTGGCCAGCTGCCCGGCGCCCGCCGGCCCCATCAGCCGGCAGCCCTTGGCGTAGGCCATGATCACCGGCTCGGCGCGGGCGTAGACCGCCGTCTCGCCGCCGCACATCACGCTGAGCGCGCCGTTCTCGGCGCCGGCCTGGCCGCCGGAGACCGGCGCGTCGACGAACCCCGCGCCCTGCGCCGCGGCGGCCGCGGCCAGCTCGCGCGCCACCGCCGCCGAGGCCGTGGTGTGGTCGACGAAGACCGCGCCCGCGTCGAGGCCGGCGAAGGCGCCCTCGGCGCCGAGCGTCACGCTGCGCAGGTCGTCGTCGTTGCCGACGCAGGCGAACACGAATTCGCCGCCCGCCGCGGCCGCCGCCGGGGTCGCCGCGCTGCGGCCCCCGTGTTTCGCCACCCAGGCCTCGGCGCGTTTGGGATTGCGGTTGTAGACCGTGACCTCGTGCCCCGCGGCGGCCAGATGCCCCGCCATCGGAAAGCCCATCACGCCCAAGCCGACGAATGCCACGCGCGCCATCGTGTCCCCTTGCGGTTGTGCGGTCCGTTGTCAGGCCCCTAGTGGCCTGCTATCCGGGGCGGGTCAAGCGGGACAGCGACGCATCGAGGAGGCGCAGCGCGACATGGCGTTGGTGTTCCGGTGGCTGATGCGGCTGCTCGTGGCGATGGCGCTGCTGGCGCTGCTCGCGGCCGGGCTGGCGTATTATCTCGCGGGCCGGTCGCTGCCGGATTACGACCGGACGTTCACGCTGGAGGGGCCGCGCGCGCCCATCGAGATCGTGCGCGACCGCTCCGCCGTGCCGCATATCCTCGCGACCGAGGATCTCGACGCGTTCTTCGGCCTCGGCTTCGTGCATGCCCAGGACCGGCTGTGGCAGATGACGCTGATGCGGCGCACCGCGCAGGGCCGGCTCAGCGAGCTGTTCGGCCGCGAGACGCTGGCGATCGACCGGCTGATGCGCGCGCTCGACCTCTACGGGCTGGCCCAGGCCGGCGTCGCCGCGCAGACCGAGCCGACGCGGGCCGCGCTTCAGGCCTATTCGGACGGGGTGAACGCCTGGCTCAAGGTGGTGCAGGCCGAGGCGCTGGGCCGCGGCGCGCCGGAGTTCTTCCTGTTCGACGCGCAGATCGCGCCCTGGGTCCCGGCGGATTCGATCGCCGTGCAGAAGCTGATGGCGCTGCAGCTGACCGACAAGGCCGCGCGCGAGACGCTGCGCGCGCAGCTGACGCTGAACCTCGCGCCGGAACGGGTGCGCGACCTGATGCCCGACGCGCCGAACCCTCCGGTGATGGGCCTGCCGGGCTTCGGAAACCTGCGCCCCGCGCCCGGCGCCGCCCCGCTGCGGCGGGCGGCCGCGCGCCATCCGCTCGACCCGGTCGCGCCGGCGGGGCAGGCCGGGGCGTCGAACGCCTTCGCCGCCGCGGCGTTCCGCACCTCGGGCGGCGCGCCGCTGCTCGCGACCGACCCGCATCTGGCGCTGAGCGCGCCGGCGATCTGGATGCTGGCGCGGATGGATCTGGCCGAAGGCCCGGTGATCGGCGGCACCATCCCGGGCATCCCGGCGGTGCTGATCGGGCGCAACCCCGAACTCGGCTGGGGCCTGACCTCGAGCTATCTCGACGATCAGGACATCTACGTCGAGCGGCTGAACCCCGACGATCCCGGACAGTACCTGACCCCGGACGGCTGGGTCGGCTTCACCGAGCGCCGCGCGTCGATCGGGATCAAGGACGAGGCGCCCGAGGCGATGACCCTGCGCTGGACCCGCCACGGACCGGTGCTGCCGGGCGACGCCTTCGGCGTGGCGGCGATCACCCCGCCCGGACATGTCGCCAGCCTCGCCTGGACCGCGTTGACCCCCGACGACCGCTCGGTCGGCGCGGCCATCGCGCTGATGCGGGCGCAGTCGGTGCGCGCGGCGCGGGCGGCGGTGCGCGGCTACGTCGCGCCCTCGCTGATGGTGACGCTGGCCGACCGCCGCTCGATCGCGATGCAGATGGCGGGCGCCGCGCCGGCGCGGGCGCCCGAGAACACCAGCCAGGGCGTGATCCCGGCCGCGGGCTGGCTCGCCGTCAACGACTGGCGGGGGACGCGGCCGTTCGAGAGCAACCCCTGGGTGCTCGATCCGCCGGGCGGGATCGTCGCGAACACCAACAACCGGCTGACCGACGCCGCCTTTCCCGACCACCTCAGCTTCGACTGGGGCGACAGCCACCGGATCCTGCGCGCGACGCGCCTGCTGAACGCGCGCGCCTATCACAGCCTGCCGAGCTTCATCGAGATCCAGACCGACACCGTCTCCGAGGCGGCGCGCGCGCTGCTGCCGCTGATCGCGCGCGACCTGTGGTACTCCGGCGAGCCGGCCGCCGAGGGCACCAACGAACGCCGCCGCCAGACCGCGCTGGAGCGGCTGGCGAACTGGAACGGCGAGATGTCCGAGCATACGCCGGAGCCGCTGATCTACGCCGCCTGGGCCCGCGCGCTGCAACGCCGGCTGATCGTGGACGAGCTCGGCCCCCTGGCGGACGCGCTGCCCGCGCCGGATCCGGTGTTCCTCGAGCGGGTCTTTCGCAACCTCGACGGGGCGGGGGCCTGGTGCGACGTGGTCCAGAGCACCGCCGCCGAGACCTGCACCGAGATCGCCCGCCTCGCGCTCGACGACGCGCTGCTGGAGATCGAGGCGCTGTTCGGGCCCCGGCTGGAGAGCTGGCGCTGGGGCGACGCGCATCAGGCGCTGCACCGCCACCTGACGCTGGGGCGGATCCCGGTGCTGCGCCATCTGGTCAACATCCGCCAGTCGACGCCGGGCGGCGACGACACGCTGCTGCGCGGGATGATGCCGGGGACGGGGCCGGAGCCCTACCTGAACCTGCACGCCTCCGGCCTGCGCGCGGTCTACGACTTCTCCGATCCGGACTCGAGCGTGTTCGTGATCTCGACCGGCGAGAGCGGCCATCTGGTGTCGCGCCACTACGACGACCTCGCCGCGTTGTGGCGGCGCGCCGAATACGTTCCGATGGCGCTCGACCCCGCGCTGGCGCGCGCCGGCGCCGCAGGCGTGACGCGGATCCGGCCCCGCTGATCCCCTGCGCCGGGCGGCGCGGCGCAGGCGGAGCGCCTGGATTCCCGAGGCGGGGAATCCAGGCATCGATTTGATCTCAAAAGATAAATTATCGGCCGCTAACTCTGTGGCAACCTCCGTGAACGCGCCCGCCCGGCGAAGCCATCAACCGGGTTTCCTGTCACTACGACAACCCAAAGGCCGAGAGCTTCTTCAAGACGCTCAAGCTTGAGGAGGTCTGTCTCGCCGAGTATGCGACGTTCGAGGACGTCGCCGCCAATCTGCCGCGCTTCATCGAGGAGGTCTACGATGCCCGGCGCCTGCATTCCGCCTTGGGCTACCTGAGCCCCAACCGGTTCGAGGACCAAGCCGCCCGCGCCCGGGTAAAAGCCCTCGCCTCAACCTGTCCAACGACAGGAGCGCACGCCAGCGCTTCCTTCTGGAGACGCTCCAAGTTCTGGTATACCCTTCAGTCGTGACGCGGGTTCGTGAAAAGGGGGCGTGACGATGTCGATCGCGCATATCATCGGCGGGGTGGGACTGGCCGTCGTGTTGATCCTGACAGGCCCGGCGCAGGCGCAGTCGATCGATGACGGCGTGGCGGCCTACGACCGCGGCGACTATCAGGAAGCCTATACCATCTTCCTGTCGCTCGCCAAGCAGGGGCATGCCCGAGGACAGAACGGTCTGGGCCTCCTCTACTACAACGGCCACGTCGTGGCGCAGGACCACGCCGAGGCCGCCCGTTGGTTCCGGCTCGCCGCCGAGCAGGGTGAGGTCCGTGGTCAGAGCAATCTGGGCCTCCTCTATCACAACGGCCACGGCGTGGCGCAGGACCACGCCGAGGCCGCCCGTTGGTACCGGCTCGCCGCCGAGC
>CAYTMB010000259.1:0-4060 GCA_964438465.1 uncultured Rhodovulum sp.
CGCGCGGTCTGCTGCTGCTTCTGGGCGATGCGGCCGGCGAAGTCGTCGTCGAAGAACGACAGCGACTGGCCGAGCGTGTGCCGGTTCAGCCGCGACAGCACCAGCGGGTAGAGGTTCGGTCCGAGGGTGACGGCGGTCAGGGCCGCGCCGAGGCCCATCAGCCCGGGGCGCAGGACGAGGAAGAACAGCGTGGCGGCGGCGAGCAGCGGCCAGTTGTCGGCGAAGAGCCGCGTCGGACCGTCCGTCTCGGCGAGGTCGATCAGCCAGCCGACGACGAAGGCCGAGCCGACCTCGGTGAGCCCGACCGCGATCGAGACCGCCAGCGTGATCCAGATCGCCGGGAAGGCGCCGCGCAGCGCCCAGACCAGGAACGCCCCCAGCCGGTCCGGCGGCGGGCCCTCGGCGCGGCCGAAGGCGTCGATCATGCCGGCGAGCAGGCGGGTGAGGCGCGGCTGCTCCGGCGCGGGGCGGCCGCCGGTCTCGGGGGTCATGGGCTCTCCTTCGCGCCGAGATCTAGCGCGCTTCGCCCGTCGTCGCCAGCCGCGCGTTCGCGAGAAACGCCCGGGCCGCGATGATTTCCGAGGTCTCGAGGCCGTGGCCGCCCGGGTGCCAGTGGGTCTCGACCGCGGCGCCCTGCGCGCCGAGCCAGCCGGCGAGCTGGCGGGTCAGCGCCGGCGGGCAGATCGGGTCGCGCTCGCCGGCGGTGATCAGCACGCGGGTCCGCACCGCGCCGGGCGCCGGCTCCCAGCCGATCAGCGGGTGCATCAGCACCGCGTCGTCGAAGAGGCCGCGCCGGGCGAAGATCAGGCTGGCGAGGATGTTCGCGCCGTTGGAATAGCCGATCCCGATCACCCGCGACGGTTTTTGCGCCGCGACATGGGCCTCGACGAAGGCCGCCATCTTGTCGGTCGCCCGGGCGAGGTCGGCCATGTCGTAGCGGCCCTCGCCCTTGCGGCGGAAGAACCGCGCGGCGCCGTGTTCGTCGACGTCGCCGCGCGGGGCGATCAGCGTGGCGGCGGGCAGCAGGTCGCGCGCCAGCGGCAGCAGCTGGGTCTCGTCGCCGCCGGTGCCGTGGAACACGAAGGCGAGCGGCGCGCCGGGTTCCCCCGGCGCGGTCTGGTGGAGGTAGCCGTCCCTGCTCATTCGATCGGCTCCAGCCGGCGCTCCAGCGCCGCGCGCAGGTGCTCGTGCTGCTTCGGCAGCTTCAGCCCCTCGCCGAGACGGGCGGCGTCCTCGTCCCGGGCGAAGCCGGGCTCGTTGGTGGCGACCTCGAAGAGCACGCCGCCCGGGGTGCGGAAGTAGATCGACCAGAAGTAGTCGCGGTCGATCACCGGCGTCACCTGATAGCCGGTGTCGGCGAGGGCGCGGCGCACCTCCAGCTGCGCCGCGCGGTCGGGCACCGCGAAGGCGACGTGATGCACCGAGCCGGCGCCGGGGACGGCGCGGCGGGCGCCCTCGGCGGTCTCGATCTCGATCGTGTCGGCGCCGTTGCCGCCGCGCTTGCGGTAGCGGGTGACGGCGCCCTCGGTCGCCTCCGGCTCGAAGCCCATGAAGCGGATCAGCTCGTCGGTCGGGCCGGCCTCGGCGAGGCGTAGGGTGACGCCCTGGAAGCCGCGGATAGCGGTTTCCGCCGGGACGCCGCCCCCGGTCCAGGGCGCGCGGGCGTCCGGCGCGGTCTCGACCAGGGTGAACTCGTCGCCGTCCGGCCCGAGGAAGTCGAGGCGGTCCTCGCCGAAGGCGGCGTTGGACTTCAGGCCGTCGACCCCGGCATGGGCGAGGCGCTCGGCCCAGTAGGGCAGGGCGCCCCTGGGGACGGCGTAGCGGGTGAGGCCGACCTCGCCGGTTCCGCGCTTGCGGTCGCCGATGTCGGGGAAGGGGAAGTAGGTCATGATCGTGCCGGGCGAGCCGGCCGCGTCGGCGTAGTAGAGATGGTAGACGTCGGGGGCGTCGAAGTTCACCGTCTTCTTCACCCGGCGCAGGCCGAGGATGTCGGTGAAGAAGGCGTTGTTGGCCCGGGCGCCGGACGCCATCGAGGTGACGTGGTGCAGGCCCTGGATCTGGTTCAGCATGATCGGTCCTCCGTGAAGCGTTGGCCGAGAGGTAGTGTTGGACCGGGACCGGCGGAACAACCGGACATCGGGATTGATTGCGTCCCGATCGGATACAATGGCGTGGGACATGTCGCGGCGACGGCCAGGGTTCGGGCCGGCGCAGGGCGGGTCCATTTGTGCGGGCGCCGTGCCGAAGCCGACTTCCGGCCCAGGCGGGCGATGTGCGACCCGCGATTCTCCCGGATCGGGGCGCGCGGCGGATCGCTTCCTGCGGGCATGCGCCCGGCGCTCCCGGCCGGAGTTGTGTCGGGTCCGCCCCGGCGTGGCGCGCGGACGATCCCGGCGTCTGCGCCGCGCGCCGGTTCGCCTTGCATCAGTTCTCGGGCGGGATCAGCTCGATCTGGATGTCGGACAGCGGGATCGGCACGCTGACCGTGGTCCCTGGCGAGGCGCTGTCCGTTTTCGACACCTTGACCCGATAGCCCATGTGAACGGCGAGAAGGATCGCGAGGGCGAGGATGATCACGAACACGGCGTTCCCGACCGCCATGGGCATCGCGACGCAGATGATGAACACGATGATGCAGATGGCGACGAGAACGCTGGGCTCCGGGTTCACGCGCAGGACGTCGGAGTTCGGATCGATGCCGAGCAGGCCGCAGACCGTGACGCGAAACTGGTCGTAGTCGATCTGGTTTCCCTTGAAGGGCAGGGTGATCGGCAGCCCCAGCCCCGGTCCGAACGTGATCGTCACCTTCTGTTTCGCCTCGACGAGGTCCTTGATCTTCTCCCAGACGGTGTCGGGCTGCGAGAGGGCGGTGACCGCGACGCCGTTGATCGTCATCACCTGCGAGAATGTCGAGACCACGCCGGTGATCATGCCCGGCGACGGGCCCGATGGCGGCGCAGGCGGACCCCAGGGCACGATCAGCGGCACCTCGATGGAATCGCCGACATAGCCGAACGGACCGGACATCGACTGATTCTGCGCCGTGTCGTCGATCTGCACGATGAAGATGGGGATGTCGGTCGTGTCGGGCGAGGTCACCCGGCCGAACGGCGTCTGAACGCTTATCACGTCCTGCCAGTCCTTCGTCGCCTTGGCGTCGAAGCGCCCCGACGCGTCGGTCGTCACGTCGATCAAAAGGTCCTTGCCGACCACGTCCAGATCCCAGATGCGGACCCGGGCGTTCGGGACGGCGATCGCCGCGCCCTGAGGCGTCGGCGCAAAGGTCACTTTACCCCGGAATCGCGGTCTCTTCGGAACTGGTGCAATCGCCACGGCTTGCCCCTCCTTTTGTGGTCGCTGCCAAAACGTCATCGCCGCGTCGGCGGAGCCGACATGGCGACCAATCTACCACGCGCCCGCCGCGCCACCTAGCGCCGGCCGCCCGCCGGCTCGGTAACCACGCCTTAAGGTCTGGTGTGCAGGGTGGGTTTGCGTCGCGTTGGTCCCTGGAGGACGGGATGGCAGCCGGGTCACTGGAGTATGGTCTGGCGGGCTTGGTTCCGCTGCTTTTGGCTGCAGCGGGCTGGATGCGGCGCGCGGGCGCGCCTGGGTCCGGTCCGCGCCCTGATCGTTCCCCGACCGGCGCGGCGCACCTGCCTTGCGGCAAGGCGGCCCGGCCGGCTGAGGATCAGACCGCGTCCGGGCGCGCGAGCAGGGCGCAGATCGTCGCGGGCAGGATGGCGCCTTCGGTCGCGGCGCCGGTTCCGACCCAGACCGGGGCGTCCGAGTCGCGAAACAGCGGCAGCACGGCGCTGAGCGGGGCGTCGGGCGCGATGCGGCGGGCGGGATCGCCGGGGCCGGCGCCGGGGGTCATCGCGTCGCGGGCGCGCAGCACGCTCAGCGGATTGAGATGGGCGACGAAATCGGCGACGTAGCCGTTCGCCGGGCGCAGCACGATATCCTCGGGGCGGCCGGTCTGCACGATGCGCCCGCCTTCGAGGATCGAGATGGTGTTGCCGAGCTTGACCGCCTCCTCGAGGTCGTGGCTGACGAAGACGAT
>CAYTMB010000260.1:0-4023 GCA_964438465.1 uncultured Rhodovulum sp.
CCGCGATCAGCTCGGCCTGCCGGACCACCACCTGCGCCTGCTTGATCGAGGCGATGTCGACCAGCCGGCCCTTGTAGACCGCCGCGCCCTGACCCTCGGCCTCGGCCTTGGCCATCGCCGCGAGGATCTCATGCGCCTCGCGCACCGCGGCCTCGGACGGCGTGAACACCTCGTTGGCCAGCGCGACCTGCTTGGGATGGATCGCCCATTTCCCGACCATGCCCAGCGTCGCCACCCGCCGCGCCTGCGCCCGGAAGCCGGCGTCGTCGGAGAAATCCCCGAACGGCCCGTCCACCGGCAGCAGCCCGTGCGTCCGGCAGGCCGCGACCACCGCCGCCGTCACCGCATGCCAGGGATCGCCGTAGACCGGCAGCCGCGGCTCGACCCCCGCCGGCGGCAGCATGTAGTACCCCTCCTGCGTGCCGCCGATGCCGGTGGTCTGCATCCCCATCGAGGCGGCGAAATCCGCGGCGCCGATGCTCAGCGCCTGCAGCCGCGGGCTCGATGCGGCGATCTGCTCGACATGGGCAAACCCCGCGGCGGTCTCGATGATCGCCTCGAAGTTGATCCGCTTCTTGCGCCCCCTGGCCATCTCGACCGAGCTGACCAGCGCATCGACCGCGTAGATGTCGCTGGCGTTGCCGGCCTTGGGGATCATGATCTGGTCCAGCCGCTCGCCGGCCTGCTCCAGCAGGTCGACCACGTCGCGGTACCAGAACCCGCTGTCGAGCCCGTTGATCCGCACCGACAGCGTCTTCCTGCCCCAGTCGATCTCGTTGATCGCGAGGATGATGTTGGCCCGCGCCGCCTCCTTGTCCGCCGGCGACACGCTGTCCTCGAGGTCGAGATTGATCACGTCCGCCGCCGAGGCCGCCATCTTCTCGAACAGCTCGGGCCGCGAGCCCGGTCCGAAAAGCTGGCAGCGGTTCGGGCGGGCGGGCGCCTGCGGCGGGATGGTGAAGCTCATCGGCTGTCCTTTCGGCGCTGGCGATTGTCGCAGCGCAGCTAATGTTGTGCGCTGCACCATGTCAAATGGATCCAGCGGCCGCAGCCGGTTCCGATCACAACCTATTGCAGGTCCGAAAACGCCGCCTGCAGCCGGTCCACCGCCTCGACGATCCGCGACCGCGGCGTGGCGATGTTGAAGCGCAGCCAGCTTTCGCCGCCGAGGCCGAACTGCGACCCCGGGCTGGGCGCGATCCGGGCGCCCCTGCGCACCCGCTCGCCGAACTCCGCCTCGGTCATGCCGGTCCCGGCGAAATCGACCCAGGCGAGATAGGTGGCCGAGAGCGGCATCGGCCGCACCCCGGGGATCGCCGCGACGCCGGCGTCGAACACCCGCGCGTTCTCGGCGAGATAGGCGGTGAGCGCATCGACCCAGGCGTCGCCCCCGGCATAGGCCGCGGTCGCCATGATCACCCCCAGCCGGTTCGGGCCGCCGCCCGCCGCCGCGATCCGCTCCGCCAGCCGCGCGCGCAGCCGCGCGTCGGCGACGATCGCGTTGCCGGTCAGCACGCCGGCGATGTTGAAGGTCTTGGTCGTCGAGGTCAGCATCACCAGCCGGTCCTGCGCCTCGGGGGCGGCGACGGCCATCGGAACGTGCCGCGCGCCCCCAAGCACCAGGTCGTGGTGGATCTCGTCCGAGATCAGCAGCAGGTCGTGCGCCGCGCAGAACGCCGCCAGTGCGCGCTGCTCCGCGACGGTCCAGACCGTGCCGCCCGGATTGTGCGGCGAGCAGAACACCACGATGCGCTCGTCCCCGGTCAGCGACGACGCCAGCGCGTCGAGATCCATCCGGTAGCGGCCGTCCTCCAGCCTCAGCGGGCTCTCGACGATCCGCCGGCCGTTGGCGCGGATCACCCGGCCGAAGGCGTGGTAGACCGGGCTGAACAGGATCACCCCCTCGCCCGGCTCGCTGAACGCCTGCAGGCAGAAGCCCACCGCCGCCACCAGCCCGTGCGTGGTCAGGATCGTCGCCGGATCGACCTCCCAGCCGTGGCGGCGCGCCATCCAGCCGGTGATCGCCGCCCGGTAGGCGACCTCGTCGCCGAAATAGCCGAACACGCCCTGGGCGATCTCCTGCGCCAGCGCCGCCGTCACCGAGGCGGGCGGGCGGAAGTCCATGTCCGCCACCCACATCGCCAGCCCGTCGTCGGCCGAGACCCCGAGCAGCGGCTCCATCATGTCCCATTTCATGGAATGCGTGCGGCGGCGGTCGATGATTTCGTCGAAGTCGAACATGCGGCTCTCCGGCTGGCGGCGCGCCATCCTGCTGCGGCCCCGCGCCGGGCGCAACCCCGGTCGCGGCCCCGCAGAAACGCGCAGGTTCGCGAGTGATTCCAGCGCCCTGACGCGGGTGCGTCGCGCGGCGCCCGCCGCCCGCCCCGGGGCCTTGTCAAGCCGCGCCGCTTCGCCTACCTCGTCCGGATGGCGCTGCGACCGATCCTGATCCATCCCGACCCCCGTCTGCGCAAGGCCGCCGAGCCGGTGCGCGAGATCGACGCGGCGCTGCGCACGCTGGTCGGCGACATGTACGAGACGATGTACGACGCCCCCGGCATCGGCCTCGCCGCCACCCAGCTCGGGGTGATGAAGCAGCTGTTCGTGATGGACGCCGGCGGCAAGGACGACGCGCCCGAGCCGATGGCGCTGATCAACCCGGAGATCCTCTGGTCCTCCGAGGAGGAGGTGACCAGCGAAGAAGGCTGCCTCTCGATCCCGGACGTCTACGAGGACGTGTCGCGCCCCGCCCGGGTCCGCCTCGGCTGGACCGACCTCGACGGAAATCGCCAGGAGCAGGAGTTCGCCGACCGCTGGGCGATCTGCGCCCAGCACGAGATCGACCACCTCCGGGGCCGGCTCTTCATCGACTACCTCGGCGCGGTCAAGCGCACGCTGATCACCGCCCGCATGAAGAAGCTCAAGCGCGAGAAGGCCCGCGCCTGAGCGCGGCGGAGGCGCCTCGATGCGGCTGATCTTCATGGGAACCCCGGACTTCGCCGTGCCGGCGCTCGACGCGCTGGTCGCCGCTGGCCACGAGATCGCCGCCGTCTACGCCCGCGCCCCGCGCCCCGCCGGCCGCGGCCAGCAGCCGCGCCCCACCCCGGTCCAGCGCCGCGCCGAGGCGCTCGGCCTGCCGGTCCGCACCCCGAAGACGCTGCGCGACCCCGAGATCCAGGCGGAGTTCGCCGCCACCGGCGCCGAGGCCGCCGTCGTGGTCGCCTACGGCCTGATCCTGCCGCAGCCGGTGCTCGACGCGCCCGCCCGCGGCTGTCTCAACATCCACGCCTCGCTCTTGCCGCGCTGGCGCGGCGCCGCGCCGATCCACCGCGCCGTGCTCGCCGGCGACGCCGAGACCGGCGTCTGCGTCATGGCGATGGAGGCCGGGCTCGACACCGGCCCGGTGCTGCTGCGCGAAGCGATCCCGATCGGCCCGCAGGACACCACCGGCGACCTGCACGACCGGCTCGCCGCCCTCGGCGCCCGTCTCATCGTCGAGGCGCTCGCCCGGATCGACACCCTCACGCCCGCGCCTCAGCCCGCCGAGGGCGTGACCTACGCCACCAAGATCGACAAGGCCGAGGCCCGCATCGACTGGGCCTGCCCCGCCGTCGAGGTCGACCGCCGGATCCGCGGCCTGTCGCCGTTCCCCGGCGCCTTCACCCATCTCGGCGACGAGCGCATCAAGCTCCTCCGCTCGCATCTCGCCGAAGGCGAGGGCCCGCCCGGCGCCGCCCTCGACGACCGCCTGACCATCGCCTGCGGCTCCGGCGCCGTCCGCATCGACGCGCTCCAGCGCGCCGGCCGCGCCCCCGCCGAAGCCGCCGACGTGCTGCGCGGCTTCGCCATCCCGCGTGGCGCAAGCTTCGCCTGACCCTGCGACGCGCCGACCTCCGCCGGCCTTGCTCGGCGCCGGTCATACGATTTCCGGTTGATCGTCCCGGAGCCGGCCCGGACCCGGATGCGGCTGGAGCGCGCGGCAGCCGCATTCGCTTCACCGATTTGTCCGTCGACAAATCGGTG
>CAYTMB010000261.1:0-3804 GCA_964438465.1 uncultured Rhodovulum sp.
CGCCGGGGAACTCGACCATCTCGCCGGCCTGGACGTTGTCGAGCCCGTGCACGCGCGCGATGCCGTCGCCGACCGACAGGACCCGGCCCACCTCCGCGACTTCGGCCTCCTGGCCGAAATTCTTGATCTGCTCCTTGAGGATCGCGGAGATCTCGGCGGCTTGGATCGACATTTATCCAACCTCTTTCATGACATTCTGAAGATTTGCGAGCTTTGAGCGGATCGAGCTGTCGACCATGCGCGAGCCGACCTTGATGACGAGACCGCCGATCAGGCCGGGATCGACCGTCACGGCCAGCTCGACATCCTTGCCGACGCTGGCCTTGAGGGTTTCGCGCAGGGCCGCGGCCTGCGCCTCGGTGAGCGGCTTGGCCGTCGTCACCTCGGCGGTGACTTCGCCGCGCTCGGCGGCGGCGAGCGCCTTGACCGAGGCGATGAGCCCCGGCAGCACGAACAGGCGGCGATTTTCGGCCATCAGTCCGAGCGTGCTCGCGACTTCGGTTCCGAGGTTCATCTTCGCGGCGATGGCCTTGATCGCGGCGGCCATGTTCTCGCGGCTGAAGACCGGCGAGGCGATCGCCTCGCGCAGGTCGGGGCTGTCGGCGAGGGCGGCCTCGATCGCGGTCAGGTCGGCTTCGACCGCCGGCAGGATCGAGCGCTCCTTGGCGATTTCGAACAGCGCCGTGGCGTACCGTCCGGCTACTCCTGAGGACAGGGATTGAGAGCTGGACACGACCACCCTTCCGTACTTGCTACCCCGGCCCCCCCGTGGGCGGACAGTGCGCGAAATCGCCCGCCGGGCCCGTTCACGACCCGGTGAAACCGGCGCGGTGATAGCAGAGCGATTGCGGGGTGGCAATACGTTGGCGCAGCGCAACATGACCGGCCGGCGGGGCGCGCCGCGCCCGTCGCCCCGGCGGCCCGGGCGGCGTTCGGGGCGGCGTTCAGCGCGAGGGCAGACTGCGCCCGGCGACCGGTTCCGGCTTCGGGCGCCGCAGTCCCTCCAGCACCTCCAGCGGACCGGGCACGCCCACCTTCGCCCCCGGCGTCGGCCGGGCGTAGATCTGCTTGGTCGCCTCCATCAGCAACGCCCCGGCGACGAGGTGGGGATCGAAGCGCCGCCCGATCCGCTCCCACATCTGCGCGGTCTGCAGCCAGAACCGCCGGTGCGACGGCGGCGCGTAGAGCGCCGCGGCGTGGCGCTCCGGCGCGAGGCGGTGCCTGGCGAGAATCGACTCGAGCTGGCCGAAACTGTAGGGCCGGCCGAAGCCGAACGGCGTGACGTCGCGCCGCGCCCACAGCCCGGAGCGGTTGGGCACGATGAAGATCGCCTGCCCGCGCGGCGCCAGCACCCGCCAGATCTCGTCGAGCAGCGCGTCGGGCCGGTCGCAGGTCTCGAGCCCGTGCGCGACGATCAGCCGGTCGATCGTGCCGCTCGCCAGCGGCCAGCGCGTCTCCTCGACCAGCGCGCTGACGTTCGCCGCGCCGACCGGCCAGGGCATCACCCCCTGCTGCGCCGGCATCAGCGCCATCACCCGCCGCGCATCGGCGAGGAACGGGCGCAGCACCGGCGCGGCGAAGCCGAAGCCGACCACGGTCATGTCCCGGGTGTCGGGCCAGAGGCCGCGCAGCGCGTCCTGCAGCGCGCGCTGCGCCGACCGGCCGAGCTTGGTCCGGTAGTAGAACGCGCGCAGTTCGAGGACGTCGAGATGCATTGCGCCAACCTAGCCGATCCGACACTGTGTCGCCACCGTATCGCTGCGGAGGCCGCCATGGCGCTCGAGATCGTCGTCGTCCCCTGCCGGGCCGACAATTACGCCTACCTGCTGCGCGACGGCGCGGGCCGGCGCGTCGGGCTGGTCGACGCGCCCGACGCCGACGCGATCGAGGCGGCGCTGGCGACGCGCGGATGGGATCTGGACATGATCTTCATCACCCACCACCACGAGGACCATGTCGTCGGCGTCGACCGGCTGCGCGAGGTCTACGGCGCCACGGTGGTCGGCGCCGCGGCCGACCGGCGCCGGCTGCCCGTCCTCGACATCGAGGTCGACCCCGGCGACACCATCTCGCTCGGCGTCAGCATGGCCGAGGTGATCGACGTCCCGGGCCATACCGTCGGCCATGTCGCCTACTACTTCGCCGGGGCCGGCGCGCTGTTCTCCGGCGACAGCCTGATGGTGATGGGCTGCGGCCGGCTGTTCGAGGGCGCGCCGGCGCAGATGTGGTCGAGCCTCGGGCGGATGGCGGCGCTGCCGGACGACACCCTGCTCTATTCCGGACATGAATACGCCGCCGCGAACATGCGCTTCGCGCTGAGCCTCGAGCCGGACAACCCGGCGCTGCTGAAGCGGTCCGACGAGATCGCGGCGGCGCGCGCGGCGAACCGGCCGACCGTGCCGGCGCGGCTCGACCTGGAGCGGGCGACCAACCCCTTCCTGCGCGCCGCCGACCCCGCGCTGCGCGCGCGGCTGGGCCTCGGGCAGGCCGCGGACGTCGAGGTCTTCGCCGAGATCCGGCGGCGCAAGGACGGCTTCTGACCACGGCCTGCGGCCGGCATGGGCGCCCGTCGCGCAAGCTGTTCGCATGTCGATCAAAACCGTGTCACTGCGACCACAGGGCGCGCTGATCGCGCAGATATTTTTTGCCCTTTCGCGCCGCCGGCGGCATAATCGCCCTTGAAGGACGAACAAGACACACCGAAGTTTAAGGGGTGACGGGTAAGCATCGAGGTCCTTGCCTGCGCCGGCCGCTCCAGCTGGCGATAACTGACGGAAGGACGTGGATTATGCCCTCTTTCTCGAGTACTCTTGAAGCCGCGATCCACAACGCGCTCGGGCACGCCAATCAGCGCAAGCACGAACTAGCGACGCTGGAGCATCTTCTTCTCGCTCTTCTTGACGAGCCGGATGCGGCGCGGGTGATGAAGGCCTGCGGGGTCGAGATCGACAAGCTGCGCAAGAACATCCTCGCCTTCCTCGACGAGGAGCTGGACGCGCTGATCTCCGACGTCGACGGTTCGGAGGCCGCCCCCACCACCGGGTTCCAGCGGGTGATCCAGCGCGCCGCGATCCATGTCCAGAGTTCGGGCCGCTCCGAGGTCACCGGCGCCAACGTGCTGGTCGCGATCTTCGCCGAGCGCGAGAGCCACGCCGCCTATTTCCTGCAGGAGCAGGACATGACCCGCTACGACGCGGTGAACTACATCAGCCACGGCGTCGCGAAGGACCCGTCCTATGGAGAGGCACGCCCGGTGAAAGGAGCTGACAGCACGCCCGAGCCCAAGCAGCAGGCCGCGAACGCCAAGGACGCCGAGGAGACGGCGCTGCAGAAATACTGCGTCGACCTGAACGAAAAGGCCCGCCGCGGCGACGTCGACCCGCTGATCGGCCGCGATCTCGAGGTCGAGCGCTGCATCCAGGTGCTGTGCCGCCGGCGCAAGAACAACCCGCTGCTGGTCGGCGACCCGGGCGTCGGCAAGACCGCCATCGCCGAGGGCCTCGCGCGCAAGATCGTCGACGGCGAGACGCCGGGCGTTCTGGCCGACACCACCATCTTCGCGCTCGACATGGGCGCGCTCCTCGCAGGCACCCGCTACCGCGGCGACTTCGAGGAGCGGCTCAAGGCCGTGATGAAGGAGCTGGAGAACCACCCGAACGCCATCCTGTTCATAGACGAGATCCACACGGTGATCGGCGCCGGCGCCACCTCGGGCGGGGCGATGGACGCCTCGAACCTGCTCAAGCCGGCATTGCAGGGCGGCAAGCTGCGCTGCATGGGCTCGACCACCTACAAGGAGTTCCG
>CAYTMB010000261.1:3814-4018 GCA_964438465.1 uncultured Rhodovulum sp.
GGGCAGCTTGCGGTCGTGGATGTAGCGCGCGCTGCCCGACAAGGCGATCGACGTGATCGACGAGGCGGGCGCGGCGCAGCACCTGCTGCCCGAGAGCCGCCGGCGGAAAACGATCACGTCGAAGGAGATCGAGGCGGTGGTGGCCAAGATCGCCCGCATCCCGCCGAAGAGCGTGTCCAAGGACGACGCGGCGGTGCTGAAGGA
>CAYTMB010000262.1:0-4007 GCA_964438465.1 uncultured Rhodovulum sp.
GTGAATGCGTCAAATGCGCGCGCCGCGAGTAGCGTCGCGGCGAAACTCGCCGCCCGGCGCGCGCCGGTATCCGCCTTGCACGCCCTTGGCCATAGCGCATAGATACCGGCCATGTCGCTGTGGAGATACGCCAACCCGCTCGAATTCATGCGCGTCTCGGGCGCGGCGCTGCCCGTGCTCTGGGCGCTGACCACGCTGACGCTGGCGGGCGGGCTGACCTGGGGGTTCTTCTTCACGCCCGACGACTACGCCCAGGGCGCCACGGTGAAGATCCTGTTCCTCCACGTCCCGGCGGCGCTGATCGCGATCAACGCCTGGCTGATGATGCTGGTCGCGTCGCTGATCTGGTTCATCCGGCGCCACCATGTCTCGGCGCTGGCGGCCCGCGCCGCGGCGCCGGTGGGCGCCACGATGACGGTGATCGCGCTGGTCACCGGCGCGCTGTGGGGCCAGCCGATGTGGGGGACCTGGTGGGCTTGGGATCCGCGGCTGACCTCGTTCTTCATCCTGTTCGTGTTCTACCTCGGCTACATCGCGCTGTGGGAGGCGATCGACGAGCCCGACAAGGCCGCCGACCTGACCGCGATCATCTGCTTCGTCGGCACGGTCTTTGCGCTGCTGTCGCGCTATGCGGTGTTCTTCTGGAGCCAGGGCCTGCATCAGGGTCCGTCGCTGTCGCTGGACCGGCAGGAGAACATGGACGACGTCTTCTATCTGCCGCTGCTGCTGTGCATGGCCGGTTTCGTGCTGCTGTTCGTCAGCCTCGTGCTGCTGCGGACCCGCACCGAGATCCGGGCGCGGCGGCTGCGCGCGCTCGAGGGGCAGGCGATGCAGGAGGCGCGGACGTGACCCCGGACCTGGGCAAATACGCCGGCGTGGTGCTCGGCGCCTACGCCGTCGCGCTGGGGCTGCTGGGGCTGCTGGTGCTGGTCTCGGTGCTGCGCGCGGCGCGGGTGCGCCGGGCGCTGGCGCGGGTCGAGCGCGAGACGCAAACGGAAACGGAGGCGGGGCGCGATGGCCGCGCGTAGGCTCAACCTGCTGATCGCGCTGCCGCCGCTGGTGTTCCTCGGCTTCGCGGTGGTGGCTTTCACCGCGCTCAAGCGCGAGAACCGCGACGAGCTGCCGAGCGCGCTGGCCGGCCGCCCTGCCCCCGGCCTCGCCGCCGCAACGCCGCTGGGCGACCGGCCGGTTCCGACCGACGCGGCGCTGCGCGACGGCGGGGTGACGCTGGTGAACTTCTTCGCGAGCTGGTGCGGCCCGTGCCGGGTCGAACATCCGTTCCTGAGCGACCTCGCCGCCGCCGGCGTTTCCATCGTGGGCGTGAACTACAAGGACCCCGGCGACCAGGCGGAGGCGTTCCTCGCCGAACTCGGCGATCCCTACGCCGCGGTCGGCGTCGATGCGGCGGGGCGGATCGGGCTGGACTGGGGCATCTACGGCGTGCCGGAGACCTTCGTCGTCGGCGGCGACGGCACCATCCTGCTGCGCCATCCCGGCCCGCTGACCCCCGGGGTGATCGCCGCCCGCATCACCCCGCTGCTCGCCGCCCCGCAGCCCGCCGAGGCCGCGCCTGCGGTGAAGTGACGCCTGCGGTTCGGGGTGAGACGGTGCGAAAACCGCGAGCTTGGGCGGGTGCGAGGCAAGCGCCTGAAAAGGCGTCGTTTTCGGCGACTGGAAACCGGCTGGAAAGTGGCTGGAAACCGGCTTGCCACTTTTTCAGGATTCGGGAAGGCTTCGGCGCGGGTCGGGCGCCCGGGCCGTTGGCGTGAGCGCGCCTTGCGGCTGGCGGAGGCGCGCTGAGCCGATCCGGAGGGCTGGCTTCGCCGGATATCCGCGGGCATCGAGCGGCAGGGCGTCCCGGCGGGGCGGCAGGGCGGCGGATCCGGCGGTTCAGCGCGGCCCCATGCGGATCGCGCCGTCGAGGCGGATCACCGTCCCGTTCAGCATCGGATTCTCCGCGATGGCGATCGCGAGGGCGGCGAATTCCGCCGGATCGCCGAGCCGGGCCGGGAAGGGAACCTGCGCGCCGAGGCTCGCCTGCGCTTCGGCCGGCAGGCCTTCGAGCATCGGCGTGCGGAACAGGCCGGGCGCGATCGCGGCCACCCGCACGCCCGCGGTCGCGAGGTCGCGCGCCATCGGCAGCACCATCGCCGCGACGGCGCCCTTCGAGGCGGCGTAGGCGATCTGGCCGATCTGGCCCTCGAACGCCGCGACCGAAGCGGTGGCGACGATCACGCCGCGCTCGCCGTCCGCGGTGACGGGATCGAGGCCGCGCATCGCCGCGGCGGCCTGGGTCGCCGTGTGGAACGTGCCCATCAGGTTCACCGCCATGACCCGGGCGAACAGGCCGGCGTCATGCGGCCGCCCCTCGCGGTCCACCGTGCGCGCCGCCGGCGCGATCCCCGCGCAGGCCACCACCAGCCGCGCCGGGCCATGCGCGGCGGCGGCCCGGGCCAGCGCCGCGGCGACCGCCTCGGGGTCGGTGACGTCCGCCGCCAGCGCGAGGCCGTGAACCTCGCCCGCCACCCGCGCCGCCGCCGCGGCGTCGCGGTCGAGCACGCCGACCCGCACGCCCCGCGCCGCCAGCGCCCGCGCCGTCGCCGCCCCCAGCCCGGAGCCGCCGCCGGTGACGACCGCCGGGGTGTCGGGCCCGAGCCGCATCTCAGACCCGCTCGAGCGCGACGGCGGCGCCCTCGCCGCCGCCGATGCAGATCGCGGCGATCCCGGTCGCGAGGCCGCGCCGCTCCAGCGCGTGCAGCAGCGTGACGAGGATGCGCGCCCCCGACGCCCCGATCGGGTGCCCCAGCGCGCAGGCCCCGCCGTTCACGTTCATCCGGTCGTGCGGGGCGCCGGTCAGCGCCATGAACGCCATCGGCACCACCGCGAAAGCCTCGTTCACCTCCCAGAGATCAACGTCGCCGACCTCCCAGCCCAGCCGCGCCATCAGTTTTTGCGCCGCCGGAACCGGCGCGGTCGGGAAGCGCCCCGGCTCCTGCGCGTGGCTGGCGTGGCCGAGCAGGCGGGCGCGGATCGGAGCTCCCGCCGCCCGCGCATCCGCCTCGCGCATCAGCGCCAGCGCCGCGGCGCCGTCCGAGATCGACGACGCATTCGCCGCCGTCACCGTGCCGTCCACCCGGAACGCCGGCTTCAGCTGCGGGATCTTCTCGGGGCGCGCGGTGCGGGGGGCCTCGTCCTCGGACACCGGCGCGCCGTCGCCGCGGCCCGCCGGCGTCACCGCGACGATCTCGGCCGCGAACCCGCCCGAGGCCTGCGCCGCCAGCGCCCGCGACAGCGAGGCCAGCGCATAGTCGTCCTGACCGGCGCGGGTGAACTGGAACTCGGTCGCGCAATCCTCGGCGAAGGCCCCCATCAGCCGGCCGGGCGCATAGGCGTCCTCCAGCCCGTCGAGGAACATGTGGTCCTGCGCCACCGCATGGCCCAGCCGCGCCCCGCCGCGCAGCTTGGGCAGCAGATACGGGGCGTTGCTCATGCTCTCCATGCCGCCGGCCACGACCAGCCGCACGCCGCCCGCGACCAGCGCGTCATGGCCCAGCATCGCCGCCTTCATGCCGGAGCCGCACATCTTGTTCAGCGTCGTCGCCGGAACCTCCTTCGGCAGGCCGGCCCGGAACCCCGCCTGCCGCGCCGGGGCCTGGCCCTGGCCCGCCGGCAGCACGCAGCCCATCAGCAATTCGTCGACCTCGGCCCCGTCGAGCCCCGCGCGCGCCAGCGCCGCGGCGATCGCGGCCCCGCCGAGCTCGACCGCGCTCGCCCCCGACAGCGCGCCCTGAAACCCGCCCATCGGGGTGCGGGCGGCGGAGACGATCACGATGGCGTCGGTCATGGACGGCGTCTCCGTCGGAGGTCGCGGGCGGCGCCACCGCCCGGAGTCGCACGCGTGCGACAGCAATCAAGCCAATGATGCTATTGGCGTTTTTCTCGGGCGTCAACCAAATCGCAACTTTTCACGACGCTTCAGGCAGAAAGCGCGCGGGTCGAGCCGCCGC
>CAYTMB010000263.1:0-3961 GCA_964438465.1 uncultured Rhodovulum sp.
TCGAGCCGCGCGAGGATGCGCCGCAGGTCGGGCTCCAGCGTCTCGACCCTGCCGACGAAATCGATGCGGTCCGCGATCCCGGTCAGTCGGGTCTGGCGCATCCAGTGCGCGTTCTCGACCTCGCCTCCCGCCGCCAGATAGCGGCAGAAGCCGCGAAAGCTGACCTCGCCGCCGTCGAGCGCCGCGACCCGCCGCCCGAAGCGGCCGAGGTGCCGCGCATCCTCCTGGAACTTGTCGAGAAAGGCCGAGAGCGTGCGCGCGTAGGGGTTCCGGACCACGGTGAAGATGAAGGCGCGGCGGATCGCCACCGCGCCGCGCAGGTCGAGATCGCCGAGATGCGTCACCCGCGACTTGGCGCCGTCCGCGTCGGAGGCGTCGACGCCGGGCTCCGGGGAATGCTCGAGCAGCGCCCGCACGACGGTGGTGTTCGCCGCCTTCGGCACCCGCAGGTAGACATAGTTCGACCGGCGCGAGACCATGGAGCGCAGGTCCAGCATGCCGAGCGGCTCGCGCCACAGGCGCGGCCGCAGCAGGTAGTAGGGGCGATGCCTGGTGCGCATGACCTTGGGCGATCCGGCGGGACGATGCGCGCAGCCTAGCCGGTCGCGCGCGCGCAGGCCAAGCCGTTTGCGTCAGGCCGCCCGCAACAGCTTGGTGAGCGGCTCGAACACGTTGGCGTTGCCGGCGACGATGTCGCCGTCGAGGGGGTTCTCGCCTTCCTGGACGGGGCCGACGAAGCCGCCGGCCTCGCGCACGAGGACGATGCCCGCCGCGAGATCCCAGGGCTTGTTGCCGCGCGCCCAGTAGCCGTCGAGCCGGCCGGCGGCGACATAGGCGAGGTCGAGCGCCGAGGAGCCGAGCCGGCGGACGCCGGCCGAGATCGGGGCTATCGCCGCCAGTTCGCGCAGCGCCGGCGCCAGCCGGGTGCTGGCGGAGAACGGCATGCCGATGCCGAAGATCATCTCGATCATGTCCTTGCGTCCCGAGACCCGCAGGCGGCGGTCGTTGAGATAGGCGCCCGCGCCCTTCTCGGCGACGAACATCTCGTCCTTGACCGGATCGTAGATCACGCCGGCGACGATCTCGCCCTTGTGCTCGAGGCCGATCGAGATCGACCAGTGCGGCATGCCGTGCAGGTAGTTGGTGGTGCCGTCGAGCGGATCGACGATCCAGCGCCGGGTCGGGTCGGCGCCCTTGACCTCGACGCTCTCCTCGCCGAGCCAGCCGTAGTTCGGCCGCGCCTCGGTCAGCTCCTCGCGGATCAGCTGCTCGGCCTTGATGTCGGCGCGGGAGACGAAGTCGCCCGGGCCCTTGGACGAGACCTGCAGGTTCTCGACCTCGCCGAAGTCGCGCAGGAGCGAGCGCGCGGCCTTGCGCGCGGCCTTGATCATCACGTTCACATTGGCCGACGCCTGGCTCATTCGCGGGTTCCCTGTATCCGAGGCGTCCCTATAGCGAAGCGGCGCGGGCAGGGAAAGGCCGCGAGGTCCTAGCGCGACTGGGTGGTCTGGGCGTAGATGCCCTGGAGCACCGGCAGTTCGTTCGCCTCGATCACGCCGTCGCCGTTGAGATCGGCCGTCTCGAACGTCGCCCGCCCCAGGCCGGGGAACTTGCGCTGCGCCTGCTGGAAGGTGAGCCCGTCGCCGCCGATGCCGCCGACCGATTGCGCTAGGACCGGCGGGGCCGCGATCGCGGCGAGGGCGGCGAGGGCTGCGCGGCGGCGCGATCCGGCGAAAGACAGGGTGAAAGACATGGCGAGCCTCCTCTGATTGACTGGATCGGATCTGGCGTCCGTGCGCGCCGCCGCAAGCCGGAGGCGCGCGCAGTTCGGCGGGGGCGGGCTGCGTCAGCCCGTCCCCGCCAGCCGGACGCGGGCCTTGATCGGCAGGTGGTCGGAGGCCTTGCGCGCGAGCGGGGTGTCGTGGGCGCGCACCGGGCCGAGGATGCCGCCGGGGCGGGCGAGGATGTGGTCGAGCGTCAGCACCGGGAAATAGGCGGGAAAGCTCGGCGCGCCCGGCGCCAGCGGGCCGAAGCTCGGCGCGAAGCCGTGCAGCGCCGAGCGCCGGCCGAGGCGCCATTCGTTGAGGTCGCCCATCAGCACGGTCGGGCGCTCGCTCGCTCCGGCGGCGTGACCGAGCAGGCGTTCGACCTGGAGCCGGCGCGAGTGGCGCAGCAGGCCGAGATGCGCCGCGACCACCCGCACCGCGCCGGCCGACAGTTCGAGATCGGCGACCAGCGCGCCGCGCGGCTCGAGGCCCGGCAGCACCACCTGGTGCACGTCGCGGCACAGGCCCTCGCGCACCAGCACGAGGTTGCCGTGCCAGCCGTGGCCGGAATGCGCGTTGACGACCGGCACCGCCACGAGGCCGGCGTCGCGCTCGATCGCCGCGAGGTCGAGCAGGCCGGCGCGGTCGCCGAAGCGGCGGTCGGTCTCCTGCAGCGCCAGCACGTCGGCGCCGATCTCGGCGATCACCGCGGCGGTGCGCTCGGGATCGAAGCGGCGGTCCGATCCGACGCATTTGTGGACGTTGTAGGAGGCGAAGAGGACGCCGTTCTCGGGTGTGTCCATGGGGCCTCAGGCGCGGTCGCGCAGGTAGTCGGTGTGGGTGACGAGCCCGGTCCCGGGCGTCCAGACGTGGAGCTGGAACGCGGGCTCCTGGAACAGCATCTCGACCGGCGCCGTGCGCGCGAAGCGCAGCGGCACCTGATAGGCGATGCCGGGGCAGATCGAGGCCACCGTGCCGCCGAAGCCGACATGGACCGGGCGGTGGACATGGCCGCAGACCACCCGCAGCACGCGGCCGTGCGCGGCGACGATCTCCGCGAGCCGGTCGCCGTTCTCGCAGGCGATCGAGTCCATGAAGCCGATGCCGGTGGCGAAGGGCGGGTGGTGCATGAAGATGACGGTGTCGCGCCGGGGGTCTTCGGCGAGGCGGGCGGCGATCCAGTCGAGCCGGGCCTCGCAGAGCAGGCCGCGCGATTCGCCGGGGCCGGCGAGGGTGTCGAGGCCGATCAGGCGCAGCGGCCAGTCCTCGAGCGCGAGGTGGAGGAACGGCCCCGCGCCCACGATGGCGCGCGCGTCGGCGAAGGCGGCGGCGAAGGCCTCGCGCCGGTCGTGGTTGCCCGGGATCACCGCGAGCGGCAGCTCGAACCCGTCGAGGATCTCCCGCGCGGCGGCGTACTGCCCGGGCAGGCCGTTCTCGGTCACGTCGCCGGTGAACAGCACGAGGTCGGGGCGCGGACTCTGCGCGGCCAGCGCCGCGAGCGTGCGGCGCAGCGCGGCGGCGGGGTCATAGTCCCCGAACAGCAGGACGCCGGGCAGCGTCATGTGCGCATCGGTGATCTGGGCGATGATCATGAGCGCGGACTATGGCGGCTGCGGTGCGATATTGCGACCGCGAAATCGGGGGACGCGAGGGCGTCCCCCTGTCGCAGGTCAGTCGAGAAACACGGCGTCGAGCGGCGGGAAGCCATTGAAGCCGACCGAAGAGTAGCTGGTGGTGTAGGCGCCGGTGCAGAGGATCCGCACCTTGTCGCCGTCGCGCAGGCCGAGCGGCAGCTGGACCGGCCGCTTCTCGTAGAGCACGTCGGCGCTGTCGCAGGACGGACCGGCGAGGATGCAGGGGCCGGTGTCGGCCTCGGCGCCGTGGCGGGTCTCGAACTGGTAGCGGATCGCCTCGTCCATCGTCTCGGCGAGGCCGGAGAACTTGCCGATGTCGAGATAGACCCAGCGCGCGATGTCGTCCTGGTCCTTGCGGGCCACAAGCACCACTTCGGCGCAGATCACCCCGGCTTCGGCCACGAGGCCGCGGCCGGGTTCGGCCATCACCGTCACCTCGTCGCCGAAACGGGCGCGCACCATGCCCATCACCTCGGCCGCATAGGCGCGGGTCTCCGGCAGCGGATGGCCGTAGAAGGCCGGGAAGCCGCCGCCGATGTTGAGGATGCGCAGGGCGTGGCC
>CAYTMB010000264.1:0-3951 GCA_964438465.1 uncultured Rhodovulum sp.
CTGGCTGTCGATCAGCGTGCCGTCCATGTCGAAGACCACCAGCCGCAGGTCGCTCACGCCAGATCCTCGAACGGATCGGCGCCCGCGTCCTGCGGCCGCCAGCCGAACAGCTCCCAGGTGCGGGCCATGTGTTCGGGCAAGGGCGCGGTCAGGCTGAGCCGGGCGCCGGTGATCGGGTGGGTGAGGCTGAGCGAGCGGGCGTGCAGGTGCAGCTTGCGGCTGACCTGGCCGCCGAGCTGGGCGCCCCAGCCGTCTTCGGTCTTTTCCTGCGCGTTGCCGCCGTATTTGCCGTCGCCGACGATCGGGTGGCCGATGGCGTCCATATGCGCGCGCAGCTGGTGGGTGCGGCCGGTGATCGGGGCGAGCGCCACCCAGGCCGCGCGTTTGGCCGCAGCCTCGATGATGGTGTAGTCGGTGGTGGCGCGCTTGGCGCCCTCGGTGGTCGCGACCGCCTCGGGGGCTATGACGCGCATCTTCTCGCCCTCGCCGCCGGCGCCGTGCCCGGGGGCCTTGACCAGGCCGTAGCGGATGGTGCCGGAGCGCGGATGCGGCACGCCGGCGACGACCGCCCAGTAGATCTTGCGCGCGTCGCGCGACTGGAAGGCCTTCGCGAGCCCGGCGGCGGCGCGCACGCTGCGCGCCAGCACCAGGATGCCGGAGGTGTCGCGGTCGAGGCGGTGGACCAGCCGCGGCTTGTCGTCGCGGTCGAACTTCAGCGCCTCGGCGAGGCCGTCGACATGGCGGACGGTGCCCGAGCCGCCCTGCGAGGCGAGGCCGGGCGGCTTGTTGATCGCGAGGATGTCGTCGTCGCGGTAGAGCACCGCGGCGCGCATCATCGCGGCGTCGGCGTCCGAGACATGGCCCGGGACGCGCGGGGCCGGGGCGTCGGTCGTCTCGGCCGGGATCGGCGGCACGCGCAGGATCTGACCTTCGGCGAGACGTGTCGAGGCCTGGGCGCGGGCGCCGTCGAGGCGGATCTCGCCCTTGCGGCACATGCGCTCGATCCGGCCCTGGCCGAGATGCGGATACCGGCGGCGCAGCCAGCGGTCGAGCCGCTGGTCGGCGTCCTCGGCCGCGATGGCGACCTGGGTGACGCCGCTCATGCCGCGAGCCAGCTGCGGGCCGCCGCGACGCCGGCGCTGAGCGCCAGCAGCCCGACCGCGACCGAACCGCCGACATAGGCGGCGGCGGCGACCGGGCGGTCGCTTTCGAGCAACTGGAAGGTCTCGAGCGAGAAGGCCGAGAAGGTGGTGAAGCCGCCGAGCAGGCCGGGCATCAGGAAGGGCGCCGCGCGCTCCCAGCCGACCTCGCCGCGCAGCAGCACCAGCACGACGACCACCCCCATCACGAACGAGCCGAGCACGTTGACCGCGAAGGTGCCCCAGGGGAACGACGGGCCGAACAGCCGCGCGCTCTGGGCGACCAGGAGGAAGCGCAGAACGGCCCCGAGGGCGCCTCCGAGGGCGATCTGCAGCAGAACGGGCAAAGGCGGCTCCTCGCCGAAACGGCACGCGACCAAAGGCCTTGCGGCGGGCGGCTTGTCAAGCGGCCGCCGGGCGGTCACGCCGCCGTCAGGTCGCGCCGACCCGCGCCAGCGCCGGGGAGCCCTCGTCGCCGGGCGCATGGCCCGCATCGGCGAGCAGGCGCAGGCCCGCGCGCGACCGGCGCGCGTCGGCCGGCGCCGGCGCGAGCGCCTCGAAGCCGAGCAGCCTCCAGTCGGCGAAGCGCCGCGCGCCGATCGGGCCGAAGCGGCGAATCACGATCTCGCAGTGCCGGCGATCGGTGAGGATGCGCGAGGCGAGGCACAGGACCTGCGTGCACGGACCCTCGACGATCTGCTCGATCGCGACGCCGTCGAGCCGCAGGAACCCGCTGACGCCGGCGCGCCGGTTGGCGCTCCACGACTGGCGGGCGAGGCGCAGCATCGACTCGGGCGAGACATCGGACTCGATCCTGGAGGAGAAGGAGAATTCGACCAAGCGTTCGTCTTGCGCCAAGATCATCGAATAATCGCCATAGGACTATAACGGGAAACGCAATCAATCATAAATATGCGTCGCGTCAAGGGAACAATCCGAGAAAAATCGCCCCGCGCCAAAATAGGCCCGCCCGCGGCGGCGGCGGATCCGCGCCGCCGCGGGCTAGAGGCGGCCGGCGAGCCCGAGGATGAAGGCTTCGAGACCGCCGGGGACGTCGTCCTCCCCTTCGGTCGCGGGGATGCGGCCGAAGGACCAGTTGGCGAAGCGCGCCGCCGCGATCTCCTCTTCGCTGAGGATGCGCAGCGCGCGATGGCGCGGGTCGGTGATGATCGCCTCCATCCGGGCGAGCACCCGGCGGCGCGGACCTTCGAGAACGCCGTAGAAGCGCGCCCCGCCGAAGAGCAGCAGCCCGGTCAGCCCGCGCTCGGCGTTGTTGCGCTCGGAGACCCGGGCGATCGCCTCGAGATCCTCCGCGCCGAGCGGGCGCGCCGCGGCGCTGACGTAGACCAGCCGCAACACCTCGCGCGGCGGCGGCGGCGTTGGCGGCGTCATCGATGCGATCGGCCCTTCCTCCCAGGCCAGCGACGCGATGCGCCGCGTCTATTTTATGGGCAGTCTAGCGCGAACCGCGGCGAAGGCCAAAAGCCTTTCGCGCAATCCGGCCTCTGCGCCGCGATCGGTCGGCGCGTAATAGCTTTCGCGCGGCATGGCGTCGGGAAAGTAGGACTGGCCGGAAAAGCCGGCTTCGGTGTCGTGGTCGTAGACGTAGCCGGCGCCGTAGCCCTCGGACTTCATCAGTTTGGTCGGCGCGTTCAGGATATGCTTGGGCGGGGCGAGCGAACCGGTGCGTTTCGCGGCGGCGCGGGCGGCGGAGAAGGCGGCGTAGCCGGCGTTGGATTTCGGCGCGAGCGCGAGGCGGATCACCGCCTGCGCGAGCGCGAGTTCGCCTTCTGGCGAGCCGAGGCGCTCGAAGGTCTCCCAGGCGGCGAGGCAGAAGGCCATCGCGCCGGGGTCGGCCTGGCCGATGTCCTCGACCGCCATGCGGGTGATGCGGCGGGCGAGGTAACGCGGGTCCTCGCCGCCTTCGAGCATGCGCGCGAGCCAGTAGAGCGATGCGTCGGGGTCCGAGCCGCGGACGGATTTGTGCAGGGCGGAGATCAGGTTGTAATGGGCGTCGCCGGACTTGTCGAAGACCGGGGCGCGGCGGGTCAGACGCTCGGAGAGGGCTGCGACGTCGAGCGGGGCGGCGGTCTCGCCGAGCTGCTCGATCAGGTTGAGCAGCGCGCGGCCGTCGCCGTCGGCCATCTCGACGAGCTGGATGCGGGCTTCGGGGGTGAGCGGAAGGGGGTGGCCGAGCGCGGCTTCGGCGCGGGCGGCGAGGGTTTCGAGCCCGGCCTCGTCGAGACGGCGCAGGGTCAGGACCTGAGCGCGCGACAGGAGTGCTGCGTTGAGCTCGAACGAGGGGTTCTCGGTGGTGGCGCCGACGAGGACGATGGCGCCCTCCTCCATCAGCGGCAGGAAGCCGTCCTGCTGGGCGCGGTTGAAGCGGTGGATCTCGTCGACGAACAGGAGCGTGGTGCGGCCCTGGGAATGGCGCAGGCGGGCGGCCTCGAAGATCTTCTTGAGGTCGGCGACGCCGGTGAAGATGGCGCTGACCTGGACGAAGGCGGCGTCGGTCTCGGCGGCGAGCAGGCGGGCGATGGTGGTCTTGCCGACGCCGGGCGGGCCCCAGAGGATGGTCGAGCCGAGGGTTCCGGAGGCGAGCATGTGGCCGAGCGGGCCGTCGGGGCCGAGCAGGTGGTCCTGGCCGATGACGTCGGCGAGGCGCGCGGGCCGCAGCCGGTCGGCGAGCGGGCGCGGGCCGCTGCGGGGCGGCTCCGACGGGCGGCGGTCGGGCTGGGGGACTGAATCGAAGAGGTCGGGCATGGCGGACCCTACCCTACCGAGATTGCCGGGTCGATCCCACCCGAGG
>CAYTMB010000265.1:0-3943 GCA_964438465.1 uncultured Rhodovulum sp.
AGAAGATCGGGATCTGCAGCAGGATCGGCAGACAGCCCGCGGCGGGGTTGACCTTCTCCTTCTTGTAGAGCGCCATCACCTCCTGCTGCATCTTCATGCGGTCGTCGCCGGCGCGCTCCTTGATCGCCTCCATCTCCGGCTGCAGCGCCTTCATCTTCGACATCGAGACATAGGACTTGTAGGCGAGCGGGAACAGCAGCGCCTTGATGATCAGCGTCAGGCAGATGATCGCCACGCCCATGTTGCCGATCCACTGGTTCAGGTAGTGCAGCGCCATGAAGATCGGCTTGGTCAGGAAGAAGAACCAGCCCCAGTCGATGGCGTCGACGAAGCGGTCGATGCCCTTGTCGCGCTGGTAGTCGCGGATCGTCGCCCATTCCTTGGCGCCGGCGAACAGCCAGGTCGTCACTTCGGCGGTGGCGCCGGGCGCCACGTCCATCAGCGGCAGGCGCATGTCGGTCTGGTAGGTGTCCGACCCGGGGTTGAACTTGGTGACCGCGGTGAAGGACTGGCCGGGCTGCCCGATCAGCGTGCTCATCCAGAAATGGTCGGTGAAGCCGATCCAGCCGTTCTCGGCGACGGCGACGGTGGTCGCCGGTATGCCCTCGACGGGATCGATCGTCATGTCGGGCAGCGCCGACCATTTCACTTCGGTGAGCTGGCCGTCGGCCGCGGCCACGACGCCCTCGTGCAGGATGTAGAACCGGCGCAGGTTCGACGGCTCGCCGTGGCGCGCGACGATGCCGTAGGGCGCCATGCGCACCGCCGCGGCGGTGGTGTTCTCGACCGACTGCACGACGGTGAACATGAAGTTCTCGTCCACCGACATGGTGCGGCGGAAGATCAGCCCGGCGCCGTTGTCCCAGGCCAGGGTGACCGGCGTGGTCTCGGTCAGCGCGTCGCCGCTCTCGACCCGCCAGGGCGTGGTCGGCCCCGGCACCGCGTCGAAGCCGAGCCCGCCGGCCGGCTGCCAGCCGTAGAGCGCGTAGTAGGCGTCGGGCGATCCTGCGGGGTTGAACAGGGTGACGGTCGGCGAGTTCGGCTCCACCGTCTCGAAATAGTCGGTCAGGTCGAGGTCGTCGATCCGCCCGCCCACCAGCGAGATCGAGCCGAGCAGCCGGCCGGTGCGCACGGGGATGCGGTCGGTGCGCCCGAGCACCTCGTCGCGGGCGGCGACGGGATCGGCGGCGAGGCCGGGCAGGGCGCCCGTCGCGGCGGTGGTTCCGGCCGCGCCCGGCGGCGTGGCGACGACGTCGCCCGCGGGCGCGCCCTCGACCTGTGCGGTCGGCGTCGGCGCCGGCGGCGTCGGCTCCGGCGGGAACAGCAGGAACCATCCCAGGATGACCAGAAAGCTCAGGGCCGTCGCAAGGATCAGGTTCCGGTTCTGATCGTCCATTCGACACTCCCGCCAGACCACCCAAAAATCTGACAGGGTTCAACAGCCGCCGCCCCCAAAGGTCAAGGCATATTCGGGTCGCCCGCCGCCGGGCGCGGCGCGGCGCCGCCTCCGCTCGCGCGGGCGTGAAAGTCGCGCAGCCAGCGATAGGTTTCGGCCTGCGGCATCGGCCGGGCGACGTGATAGCCTTGGGCGTGATCGCAGCCGAGCCGCCGCAGCGTGGCGACGGCCTCGGCGGTCTCGACGCCTTCGGCCAGCGTGGCGATGCCCAGCGCGCGCGCCATCGCGATCATCGAGGCGGTCAGGGTCTGCTGCTCCTCGGATTCCTCGATGCCGGCGATGAAGCTGCGGTCGATCTTGATGCGGTCGACCATGAAGCGGCGCAGGTTCTGGATCGAGGCGTGGCCGGTGCCGAAGTCGTCGAGCTCGATCGAGAAGCCGGCCGAGGCGAGGCCGCGCAGGTTGCGCACCACGAGGTCCTCGTCGCTCTTGATCAGCACGGTCTCCAGCACCTCGATGGAGATGCGGCGCGGCTCGACGTCGTTGCGCTCGACCTCCCACTTGATCTTCTCCACCAGCCGGGGGTCGCGCAGCTGCGCCATCGCGAAGTTGACCCCGACCTTCGGCACGTCGAGGCCGGCGGCGTCCCAGGCGGTCAGCGCGGCGAGCGACTGCGCCAGCACCGCCTCGCCGATGCGCTCGGTCAGGTCCGCCTGCTCGGCGAAGTCGAGAAACTCCGCCGGGCCGAGCAGGCCCTCGGTCGGGTGGCGCCAGCGCGCCAGCGCCTCGAAGCCGGACAGCGCGCCGGTGGCGAGGTCGACCTGCGGCTGGAAGAACGGCGCGAACTCGCCGCGCTCCAGCCCGGCCAGCAGCTCGGCGAAGCGGGTCTCGCGGCGCTCGGCCTCGGCGCGCAGGCTCTCGCGGAAATAGCGGATGGCGCCGGGGCCGGCGGCCCTGGCCGCGGCCAGCGCGATCTCGGCGTTGGCGAGCACCCGCTCGGGGTCGGGCAGGTCGTCGCCGAGCAGGGTGACGCCGATCGAGGCGCCGATGCGCCGCGCGCCGCCCTGCAGCGAGAACGGCTTGGTCAGCGCCGCCTGCACCCGCTGGGCGATGCCGGTGGCGGCATGGGCGTTCTCCAGCTCGCCGGCGACCAGCACGAAGTCGTCCTGCCCGAGATAGGCGGCGAAATCGCCCGCGCGCAGCGACTGGCGGATGCGCCGCGCGGTCACCCGCAGGATCTCGTCGGCGATGCGCGGGCCGAGGGTGTCGCGCAGGATGCGGAAGCGGTCGAGGTCGAGCCGGATCACCGCGGTCTGCCGGGTCCCGCGCCCTGCGGCGGCGGCGAGCCGGGCGAGATGGGCCTGCAGGTAGGTCGCGTTCGGCATCTGGGTCAGCGGGTCGTGCAGCAGGCGGTGGCGGGTCTCCTGCTCGATCTCGTGGCTGGCGCGCACCCAGGACCGGAGCCGCGCCCGCGCCGGGCGCAGCACTCCGACCGCCAGCGCCACCAGCGCCATGAGCTGCAGCGCGAACCCCAGCGCGCCGCCGGCGCGGGCCTGCGCGCGCGCCAGCCCGGCCGCCGCCTCGGCGTCGCGCGCCAGCCGCTCGGCCTGCGGCGCCAGCCGCGCGGCGAAGCGGTCGCGCCGGGCGAGGGCCTGTTCGGGGGGCGTCGCGGCCCGGTTCGCCGCCGCCGCCTCGCGCGCCGCGGCTTCCGCGCCGGGCAGCCCGCCGCCGAGCGCCGCGGCGCGGGCGTCGAGCGCGGTCAGCCGATCGACGTCCCAGCCGAGCGCTGCGCGCGCGGTCCGCCGCTCCGGGCCTTCGGGCAGGCCGGCGATGCGGTCGAACCCCTCGGCGATCTGGCGCACGGTCGCGGCCATCCCGATCCCGAGCCGCGCCAGGTCGTCGGCCCGCGCGGCGCGCCGCGCCAGCTGGTCGCCGGCCAGCGCCACGGCCAGCGCCAGCGTCAGCCAGGCGGCGAGCACGAGCCCGACCGCCCGCACGAACACGCGGTCGGGGGCGTCGGTCGGCGTGGTGCGGGAATCGAGCGACATGGCCCGGAGGTTAACCGCGGCGTCGATAACATCCGTTAATCGCCGCCGCCGCGGTCCGGGGAAACTGCGCGGATCTCAAGGTAAACCCGCCGTCAACGCTGCGGCCGCGGCGCTCCGCCGGCTCGCGAGCCCGATCCGCGGGCCTCACAGCGCCTTGAAATCGAACAGCGACGGGTCGAGCAGGTGGCTCGGATTGGCCTGGGTCAGCGCGCGGAACAGGATCGCCCGGCGTCCCGGGCTGCGCCTTTCCCAGTCGTCGACCATCGCCTTGACCTGGACGCGCTGCAGCCCCTCCTGGCTGCCGCAGAGGTCGCAGGGGATGATCGGATAGCGCATGTCCTGCGCGAACTTGGCGCAATCGGCCTCCGACACCAGCGCGAGCGGGCGGTGAACGTAGACGTCGCCCTCGTCGTTGAGGAGCTTCGGCGGCATCGCGGCGAGCTTGCCGCCGTGGAACAGGTTGAGCAGGAAGGTCTCGATGATGTCGTCGCGGTGATGG
>CAYTMB010000266.1:0-3943 GCA_964438465.1 uncultured Rhodovulum sp.
GACGTCTACGAGGGCTCGCCCACCCCGGTCACGCTGTTCTTCGCCACCGCGCCCAAGGTGGCGGCGGCGGCGATGTTCGCCCGGGTGCTCTACGACGCCTTCGGCGCCGCCGTGCCCGACTGGCAGCAGATCCTGACCTTCCTCTCCATCGCCTCGATGTTCCTCGGCGCGGTCGCCGCGATCGGCCAGCGCAACATCAAGCGGCTGATGGCCTATTCCTCGATCAGCCACATGGGCTTCGCGCTGATGGGCCTCGCCGCCGGCACCGAGCAGGGCGCGCAGTCGCTGCTGATCTATCTCGCGATCTACGTCACGATGAACGTCGGGACCTTCGCCTTCATCCTCAACATGGAGAAGGACGGCAAGCCGGTCACCGACATCGGCTCGCTCGGCCTCTACAGCCGGGTGGCGCCGGCGCGCGCCGCCGCGCTCGCGGTGCTGATGTTCTCGCTCGCCGGCGTGCCGCCGCTGGTCGGGTTCTTCGGAAAGTTCTATGTGCTGGTCGCGGCGATCGACGCCGGCCTCGTCTGGCTCGCGGTCGCGGGCGTGATCGCCTCGGTGATCGGCGCCTTCTACTACCTGCGCATCGTCTACCTGATGTATTTCGGCGAGCCGGTCGAGGGCCTCGACGGCAGGATGCCGGCGCTGCACTGGCTGTTCCTCGGCGCCTCGGCGGCGGCGATGGTGTTCGGCGTCATCAACCTGTTCGGGATCGAGACCACGGCCGCGGCGGCCGCCGCGACGCTGTTCCAGTAGCGCATGGCGGACTGGCCCCCCGGCGTCGGTCGCGAGATCCACGGCGAGCTCGACAGCACCAACGCCGAGGCGCTGCGCCTTGCGGCCGCCGGCGCGGCGGCCCCGTGCTGGATCCTCGCGCGCAACCAGACCTCCGCCCGCGGCCGGCGCGGGAGGCCCTGGGTGATGCCGCCGGGCAACTTCGCCGCGAGCCTCTTGATGCGGCCGCAGGTTCCCGCCGCCGAGGCGGCGCTGCGCTCGTTCGTGGCGGCGCTGGCGCTCCATGACGCGCTGCTGGCGGTCATCGGCCGGCCCGAGACGCTGGCGCTGAAATGGCCGAACGACGTGCTGCTGGCGGGCGGCAAATGCGCCGGCATCCTGCTCGAGACCGGGGGCAGGCCGATGGCGCTGGCCGTCGGCATCGGCGTCAACCTCGCCGAAGCGCCGCGTCCCGAACAGGTCGAGCCGGGCGCCACGCCGCCGGTCAGCCTGCGCGCCGCCACCGGGGCCAACATCGCGCCGGAGGGGTTTCTCGACCTGCTCGCGCCGGCCTTCGCCCGCTGGGAGGCGGTGCTGGCCGCGGACGGCTTCGCCCCGGTGCGCACCGCCTGGCTCGCCCGCGCCGCCCGGCTCGGCGAGCCGATCATCGCCCGCCTGCCGGGCCGCGAGATCGCCGGGCGCTTCGAGACCATCGACGACAGCGGCGCGCTGGTCCTCGGCGCCGCCACCGGCCGGGTGACGCTGCCCGCCGCCGAGGTGCATTTCGCCGATCCCGCCGCCCCGGAGCCCGCCGATGCTGCTCGCGATTGACGTCGGCAACACCAACACCGTCTTCGCTTTGCACGACGGCAGCGCGACCGTCGCCGAATGGCGCTGCCGCACCGAGCGCGGCCGCACCGCGGACGAATATTTCGTCTGGCTGTCGCAGCTGATGGACAACGCCGGGCTGAAGCCGGAGGTGCGCTCGGTGGTGGTCTCCTCGGTGGTGCCGCAGGTGGTGTTCAACCTGCGCGTGCTGTCGGACCGCTATTTCCACACCCGGCCCAAGGTGGTCGGCAAGCCCGAGGTCAAGCTCGGCGTACCGGTGCGGGTCGATCCGACCGCGCATGTCGGGGCCGACCGGCTGGTCAACACTGTCGGGGCCCACGACCGCTACGGCGGCGACCTGATCATCGTCGACTTCGGCACCGCCACCACCTTCGACGTGGTCGACCACGACGGCGCCTATGTCGGCGGGGTGATCGCGCCCGGGGTGAACCTGTCGCTGAAGGCGCTGCACGACGCCGCCGCGGCGCTGCCGTTCATCGACGTGACCCGCCCCGAACGGGTGATCGGCAGGAACACCGTCGCCTGCATGCAGTCGGGCGTCTTCTGGGGCTACGTCGGGCTGATCGAGGGCCTGTGCGCGCGGATCCGCGCCGAGCACGGCCGGCCCATGACCGTCATCGGAACCGGGGGACTGTCCACCCTCTTCGCTCAAGGGACAGACGTGCTGGAAAAGATCGATCCGGACCTGACCATCCACGGTCTCGTGCTGATCGACGCATTGAACAAGGAATAGGAACGACTTCATGGCCAAACCCGATCGGCTGATCTACCTCGCGCTCGGCGGCGCGGGCGAGATCGGCATGAACATGTACGTCTACGGCTACGGGCCGGCGGGCGCCGAGCGGCTGATCCTCGTCGATGTCGGCGTGACCTTTCCCAACATGGACAGCTCGCCCGGCGTCGATCTGATCATGGCCGACCCGGCCTGGGTGCAGGCCCGCGCCGACCGGCTCGAGGCGATCTTCATCACCCATGCGCACGAGGACCATGTCGGCGCGCTCGGGCTGCTGTTCCACCGCCTCCAGGTCCCGGTCTACGCCCGCCGCTTCACCGCCGCGATCGCGCAGATGAAGATGGAGCGCGCCGGCCAGGACACCGCGATGGTCCGCCAGGCCCAGCCCTGGCCGCATATGGTGCACGCCGGGCCGTTCCAGGTCGGCTTCGTGCCGGTGTCGCATTCGATCCCGGAATGCTCGAGCCTGCTGATCGAGACCCCGGCCGGGCGCATCCTGCACACCGCCGACTTCAAGGTCGACCCGACCCCGATCGTCGGCGAGGCCTTCGATCCCGGCAGCTTCCGCGCCATCGGCGACCTCGGCGTGCGGGCGCTGATGTGCGATTCCACCAACGTGTTCTCGCCCCATCCGGGCCGCTCCGAAGCGACGCTCGCCGGGCCGATCACCGAGCTGATCCGCGCCGCCGAGGGCATGGTGGTCGCCACCACCTTCGCCTCGAACGTGGCCCGGCTGAAGACGCTGGCCGAGGCCGGCCGCGCCGCCGGGCGCGAGGTCGTCGTGCTCGGCCGCGCGATGAACACCATGCTCAAGACCGCGCGCACCGCCGAGATCCTGCCCGACTTCCCCGCCACCATCGACCCGCTCGACGCCGACCGCATCCCGCGTAACCGCCTGCTGGTGCTCGCGACCGGCAGCCAGGGCGAGCGCCGCGCCGCCTCGGCCCAGCTCGCGGTCGGCAAGTACATGGGCTTCGAGCTGAAGCCCGGCGACACCTTCCTGTTCTCCTCGAAGACCATCCCCGGCAACGAGGTCTCGGTTGCGCGCATCCTCAACCAGCTCAGCGAGAAGGGCGTGCGCGCCATCGAGGACGATGGCCGCTACCACGTCTCGGGCCATCCCAACCGCCCGGACCTCGTGGTGATGCACGACCTGGTGCGCCCCGAGATCGTGGTGCCGATGCACGGCGAGCACCGCCATCTCTCGGCGCATGCCGATCTCGCGCGCGAGCTCGGCCGGCCCGCCATCGTCGCCCCGAACGGGGCGATGCTCGAGCTCGCCCCGGGCAAGCCGCGCGTGGTCGAGAGCATCGAGACCGGCCGGGTCTATCTCGACGGGACGCAGATGATCGGCGCGCTGGACGGCGTCGTGCGCGACCGCATCCGCATGGCGATACGCGGGCATGTCACCGTCTCGATCCTGATCGACGAGGCGGGCAAGCCGCTCGGCGGGTCCTGGGTCGAGACGCACGGCCTGCCCGAGGCGCCGCGGCTGCGCGACGGGCTCGCCGGTGCGCTCGAGACCGAGATCGACCGCGACCTCGGCAAGATGAAGCCCGCCGACCTCGCCGACGACGACGCCATCGAGGCGCTGGCCTCGCGCGCGGTGGCCCGGCTCTGCAACGACAAGATCGGCAAGAAACCGGT
>CAYTMB010000267.1:0-3939 GCA_964438465.1 uncultured Rhodovulum sp.
CCTGAATGAAATCCAGGGGATGCTGCGGCGATGCGCGCGGGAGGCCCCGGGCGGCGGCGCCGGTCACGCGGCCCGCAGCAGCATCCCGTAGAGGTCTCTCGGATCGTCCGGGTCGGCGAGAAGGTCGAGGTTCTCGTAGAGCCCGGTCGCGGCCAGCTTGTCGCGCACATAGCGCAGCGCCGAAAAATCCTCGATCGCGAAGCCGACCGAATCGAACAGCGTGATCTCGGCCTCGCCGCCGCGCCCCGGGACCTCGCCGGCGATCACCCGCCACAGCTCGGTCACCGGATGGTCGGGGGCGAGCTGCTGGATCTCGCCCTCGATCCGGGTCTGCGGCGGATATTCGACGAAGATCTCCGCGCGCAGCAGGATGTCGCGGGCGAGCTCGGTCTTGCCCGGACAATCGCCGCCGATCGCGTTGATATGCACGCCGGCGCCGACCATGTTGTCGGTGAGGATCGTCGCATAGGCCTTGTCGGCGGTGCAGGTGGTGATGATCCGCGCGCCCTCCATCGCCTCCTCGGCCGAGCGGCAGGAGACCACGCGCAGCCCCGAGGCGGCGAGGTTCTTCGCGCATTTCGCCGTCGCCGCCGGGTCGATGTCCCAGAGCCGCACCGCGTCCACCCCGCAGACCGCCTTGAACGCCAGCGCCTGGAACTCGCATTGCGCGCCGTTGCCGATGATCGCCATCGTCGAGGCGTCCTTCGGCGCCAGATGCTTCGCCGCCACCGCCGACATCGCCGCCGTGCGCAGCGCGGTCAGCAGCGTCATCTCCGACAGCAGCACCGGATAGCCGGTGCCGACATCCGCCAGCACCCCGAAGGCGGTCACGGTCTGGCGGCCGTCCCGCGTGTTCTTCGGATGGCCGTTCACGTATTTGAAGCCGTAGACCGCGCCGTCGGAGGTCGGCATCAGCTCGATCACGCCCTCGGCGCTGTGGCTCGCCACCCGCGGGGTCTTGTCGAAGGCCTCCCAGCGCAGGAAGTCCTGCTCGACATAGGCCGAGAGTTCGGTGAGGAAGCGTTCGACGCCAATGGCATGCACCAGCTTCATCATGTTGTCGACGCTGACGAAGGGCACGAGGTTCAGGCCCGGGTTCAGCGCGGCGGCGGGGATCGCGGTCATCGTCAGAAGCTCCGGGTCGGGCGGTCCATCACGCGCCGGCCCATCAGGCTCGCCACGAGATCGACCATCAGCGTCGCGGTGCGCCCGCGCTCGTCGAGAAAGGGGTTCAGCTCGACCAGATCGAGGCTGGAGACCAGCCCCGAGTCGTGCAGCATCTCCATCACCAGATGCGCCTCGCGGAACGTCGCGCCGCCGGGCACGGTGGTGCCCACCGCCGGCGCGATGCCGGGGTCGAGGAAGTCGACGTCGAGACTGACGTGCAGCAGCCCGTCCTCGGCCTCGACCCGCTCGAGGAAGGCGCGCAGCGGCGCCGCGATCCCGTGCTCGTCGATCGCGCGCATGTCGTGCACCGTCACCCCGGCCTCGGCCATCGCCGCCCGTTCGGCCGGATCGACGCTGCGGATGCCCATCATGCAGACGCGGCCCGGATCGACCCGCGCCGCAAGCTCGGGATAGTAGCCGCGGAACCCCGGCCGACCCAGCGCATAGGCCATCGGCGTGCCGTGCAGATGCCCGCTGGTGGTGGTGTCGAGCGTGTGGAAATCCGGATGCGCGTCGAGCCAGAGCACGAACAGCGGCCGCCCGCGCTCGGCGGCGCGCCGGGCGACGCCGGCGATGGTGCCCGCCGACAGGCTGTGGTCGCCGCCGAGGAAGATCGGCATCGCCCCGTCCGCCGAGGCGGCGTAGGCGGCTTCGGTCAGCGCCTCGGTCCAGGCCGAGATCTCGGGCAGCATCTTCAGCGCGGCGTTGCCGTGGCTGATCGGGCGCGGCGGCGCCGGCTGCACCGCGCCGAGATCGGCGACGCGGTGGCCGAGCCCGGCGATGGCGTCGTGCAGGCCCGCGGTGCGCAGCGCGCTCGGGCCCATTTCGCAGCCGAGCCGCCCGGCGCCGTCCTGGACGGGGGCGCCGATCAGCCGGCAGAGGCGGGGGGTCTGTGCGATTCGTGTCATGCCGGGAGTACACTCCGGCCGGCTGGCGGATCCGAGAGGCGAAACTGGCGGATTCGGCGGGGCGCATTATCATATCGGCGGCGCAATCGACCGAATCGGCGGATGCATGGACAAGCTCGACGAACGGCTGGTGACGCTGCTGCGCCACGACGCGCGGCGCGCGGTCTCGGATCTCGCCGCCGAGCTCGGCGTCTCGCGCGCGACGGTGCGCGCGCGCATCGGCCGGCTGGAGGCGGCCGGCGAGATCCTCGGCTATACCGTGATCCTGCGCGCCGACGCGGTCGAGCTGCCGGTGCGCGGCGTCATGCTGATCGGGATCGAGGGACATGCGACGGCGCGGGTGATCCGCGAGCTCGGCGGCCTCGCCGAGGTCTCGGCGGTGCACAAGACCAACGGCCGCTGGGATCTGGTGGTCGAGCTCGGCGCGGCGAACCTGACCGACTTCGACGCGGTGCTCAGCCGCATCCGGCTGATCCCCGGCGTCGCCACCAGCGAGACCAACCTGCTGCTCGCCACCCCGCGCAGCACCAGGGCGCGGCTGTGACGGCTTGGCGCGGGCGGGGAAATGCGGCTACAAGGGCGGCGTCCGTCCCCGTAGCTCAGCGGATAGAGCGATCGCCTCCTAAGCGATAGGTCGCAGGTTCAAGTCCTGCCGGGGACGCCATCCGCCTTGCATCAGCGGTAGAACACGTTCCCGCCGATCTCGCCCACGCGCGGCCGGCTGTTGAACCAGCCCGGCCTGGCCGAGGCCGAGTGGAAGAACAGCGCGCCGCGGGTCGGGTCGGGCGCGCCGGTCAGCACCGCCGCGGCGGTCTTCAGCGCGCCGCTGCGCTTGGCGGGGTCCTTCAGCGCCAGCGAGCGGCCCGAGCAGCGGTAGGAGAACTGGCAGCCGTCGCGGACGACGCCGCAGACGGTCGCGGGGAAGCGCGGATCCCCGGCGCGGTTCAGGATCACATGCGCCACCGCGGCGCGCGATTCCGGCGACGGGGTCGCCTCGAAATAGATCGCCTCGGCGAGGCAGGCCTGTTCGGACTCGCTGATCGTCCGGACCGCTTCGGTCGCGGGCGCGGCCGCGGCGCGCGAGACGGGGGGCTCGGTCGCCTGGCTGCAGTTGGCCAGCGCCAGCAGGGCGCAGAGGGCGGCGAGGGTCTTGGCGGCAACGCGCACGGGTGGCTCCACGTCGGTTTCACGGAAGCCATACCTGCCATGCTGCGCCGCAGCACGTCCAGATGCCCTTGATATGTGAGCGGAATTCCGCCTGACCCGTTAACGCCGCCCTAAGACCGGCGGCCGGTCGGCGGCTTGCGCCCGGCCTGCGCGCGGGGCCTCGCCGCGCGTCGATGGCGGACGCATTCGGGCGTGGTCGCAACGCCGCATCCCGACGCGCGTCTGGTCGCGCCCGGTGAATCTTGCGTTAACGGCCGCAACTATACCTCATGATATCAAAGAGTTGCCGAGGCGGGCACGCGTGCCCACCTGCCCGCCGCCGGCGTCAGGCGCCCTGCAGGCCGGCGGTCGCCGCCCGGAGCCGGATCAGCGCCAGCACCGCGTCGATGGTCGGGGTCGGCAGGCCGGTCAGCCGGCCCAGCTCCTGCACCGATCCCACCAGCGCGTCGATCTCCATCGGCCGGCCGGCCTCCAGATCCTGCAGCATCGAGGTCCGGTGCGCCCCGACCGCGGCGCCGCCGTCGATCCGGCGGTCGACGTCGACGGGGAACTTCACGCCGAGGCTCTCGGCGATGGCCTGCGCCTCCAGCATCATGTCGCGCGCGAGCTTGCGCGTGCCCGGGTCGGTGCAGAGCACGTCGAGCGTGGCCAGCGTCAGCGCCGAGATCGGGTTGAACGACAGGTTCCCCCAGAGCTT
>CAYTMB010000268.1:0-3937 GCA_964438465.1 uncultured Rhodovulum sp.
GCGGCCAGCGCCTTCGCGGCGGCGGCGCGGGCGGCCCAGGCCGCGCGCACGCCGGCAAGCGGGGCCTCGGCGCCGGCGAAGGCGTCGAGCAGGGCGCGGTGGCCGCGCGGGTCGAGCAGGCCGCGGTCGTCCTGCTGGCCGTGCAGCTCGACCAGCCCGTCGGACAGCGCGCGCAGCGTCTCGACGGCGACGCGGCGGTCGTTGACCCAGGCCTGCTTGCGCCCGTCCGCCGCGACGGTGCGGCGCAGGATCACCTCCTCGCCCGCCGGCAGGCCCGCCTCGGCGAGGATCGCGAAGACCGGATGATCCGGCCCGGGGCGGAACGCGGCGACCACCTCGCCCTGCGTGGCGCCGGCGCGCACCAGATCGGCGCGGCCGCGCCAGCCGAGCACGAAGCCGAGGCTGTCGAGCAGGATCGACTTGCCGGCGCCGGTCTCGCCGGTCAGCACGTTGAGCCCCGGCCGGAACCGCAGCTCCGCCGCCTCGATCAGCACCATGTCGCGGATGCTCAGCGACTGGAGCATCGCCCGCCCCCGGTTCGCGCCGCCAGTCCGATGCCGTCCCCCAAGGCTTTCATTCAGGTTAGCTTACCTGGAGAGCAGGCGCCGCGCGCCCCTGGCGCGCGGAAACCTGAAAACACTGCGCGCACCTGCGCGCTCAATTTGGCGGCAAAGGCCGCCGCGCGGCGCCAGCCGCGCCCCGCGCCGGCGCCATCGTCAGCGCCATCTGCCCTGGACGACCTGGCGGTAGACCTGGTTCAGCCAGCCGCCGCCGACATCGGCCGGCTCCACCCCCTGGCCGCGCAGCAGCGCATAGCTGTCGGCGTACCATTCCGTGCCGCGGAAGTTGTGGCCGAGGATCGCGGCGGCGGTCTGCGCCTCCGGCACCAGCCCGAGCGACAGATAGGCCTCGACCAGCCGGTGCAGCGCCTCCGGCGTGTGGGTGGTGGTCTGATAGTCCTCCACCACCACGCGAAACCGGTTGATCGCGGCGGTGTAGTGGCCGCGCCCGAGGTAGAAGCGGCCCACCTCCATCTCCTTGCCGGCGAGATGGTCGAGCGCCAGCTCGAACTTCAGCTGGGCCGAGGCGGCGTAGTCGCTGTCGGGATAGCGCTCGATGATGTCGCGCATCTCCTGCAGCGCCTCGAAGGTGTTGGCCTGGTCGCGGCCGATGTCGACGATCTGGTCGTAGTAGCTGAGCGCGATCAGGAACTGGGCATAGGGCGCGTCGACGTCGGCGGGGAAGAAGTCGAGGTAGCGCCCGGCGGCGGCGCGGCTCTCGGCATAGAGCCCGCCCTCGTGATAGGCGAAGGCCGACATCAGCATCGCGCGCTTGGCCCATTCGGAATAGGGATACAGCCGCTCGACCTCGTCATAGGTCTCGGCGGCGTCGCGCGGCCGGCCGGCCTCGAGCTGCGCTTCGGCGGCAAGGAAGATCTCCTGCGCCGAGCGGCTCTCGATCGGAGGCTCCCTTCGGAAGCTGGAAACGCCGGAACAGCCCGCGAGCGCCAGGGATGCTCCGAGCGCAAGGGCCAGCGTCAAACGTTGACCCGACAGTCGCGCGATCGTCATGCCTTCCCTCTGACCCGTCGGCCCATGCGCGCTAGCCCGCGGCCGGGGCGAGAGTTAGCACGGTCGGGCAGGGGGGAAAAGCGAAAGCGCACCCGCTCGGGATGCGCTTCGCCGTCTGCCCGGTCTTGCCCGCCGATATTGTTCCGAACGCTTCAGCCCGCCCGCAGCAGGTCCGCCGCGACGACGCCGGCGCCGGGAAGCTGGGCGGCCTCCTCGGAGTCGAGCGCCGCTTCCGCCCAGGCGCCCGGGGTGGCGAACAGGCGGCGCAGCAGCGCGTTGGTCACGCCGTGGCCGGCGCGCACGCCGCGGTAGGACCCGATCACCGGCGCCCCCGCCAGCGCGAGGTCGCCGAGCGCGTCGAGCATCTTGTGCCGCACGAACTCGTCCGGGCGGCGCAGGCCCTCCGGGTTCAGGATCTCGTCGCCGTCGACCACGATCGCGTTGTCGAGCGAGCCGCCGAGCGCCAGGCCATGCGCCTGCATCGCCTCGACGTCGGACCGCCGGCAGAAGGTGCGGCAGTCGGCGAGTTCGCGCACGAAGGCGCCGTTGACCATGTCGAGCGCCTGCAGCTGTCGGCCGATCGCGGCTTCCTCGAAGTCGATCTCGAAGGCGATGCGCAGCGCGGGCGCCGGGGCGAGCTCGGCCCAGGCGTTGTCCTGGAACACGCGGACCGGCTGGAGCACGCGGATCGCGCGCATCGGCCCGGGCAGGTGGCGCAGGCCGCCGGCGATGATCTTCTGCACGAAGCGCCGGGCGCTGCCGTCCATGATCGGCACTTCCGGCCCGTCGATGTCGATCACCGCGTTCCAGACGCCGGTGCCGGCGAGGGCGGCCATGATATGCTCGGCGGTCTGGATCGACACGCCCGCGGCGTTGGTCAGCCGGGTGTTGAGCGTGGTGTCGCTGACGAGATCGTAGCGCGCGGGGATGATGTTGTCGCGATCGGTCACGTCGGTCCGCCGGAAGCGGATGCCGCCGGCCGCCGCCGGGCGGACGACCATGCGCACCGGCCGGCCGCTGTGCAGCCCGGTGCCGACGAAGGCGATATCCTGTCTGACTGTGGTCAACATGACCCCCGAATCCTTCCGCTTTTGTGCGCATGTCTCTTGAGCGGACCGCGCCTGCTCGCCCTTGCAAGATAGGGGGGCCGTCGAAAGGCAACAAATCAAGGTTTGTGACCAATTATGACAGTGGCGGTCGGGCCGCTCGTCAGGGGCGCCGGGCGAAAAAAAAGACGCCCGGAAATGCGGGCGTCTTCGTGGGGGTTTTGCAAGCAGCAGTCAGCGCAAGCAGCACCGGGAGTGCAAGCAGCCAGCTGGCCCCGTCAGTTGGCCTGCCGTCGCAGGAAGGCCGGTATGTCGGCGCGTTCGCGCTCGTTGTCGTCGTAATCCGCCTCTGCCGGGGTGGAGCGGGCGGGCGCGGCGGGGTCCGCGGCGCGCGGGCGCAGCGGAGCCTCTTCGCGCCCGACCTGACCGGTCATGCGGTGGATAAGGCTGTTGATGGTCATCCGGCTGCCGCGCTCGGCGTCGCGGGCGCGGGTTTCGGCCGCCGGCTGGGCCATGGACACGGTCTTGGGCACGTTCTGCACCGCGCGCTGCAGCCGGGCGAGCGCCTCGGCCGAAGGCTCGCCGGCGCGGCGCGGGCCCTGGTCGACCGTCGCCGGCTGCGGCACCGGGGCCGGGCCGACCTCGGGTTCGAGGAACAGCTCGGCGCGTTCGGTCTCGCCGGGCTGGGCCTCCTGGTGGTCGGCGAAATGCGCGGCGACCGGGGCCGGCGTCGGGGCCGAGACCGGGCGCGAGGCGTAGCCGCGGACCTGCGGCTCGGCGGCGACCGGACGCGGCTGCGCCGGAACCGCCAGCGGCTCGATGACCGTGCGCCGCGTCGGCATCGCCTCGGACTTCGAGACCGCGTCGATGCCGGTGGCGACGACGCTGACGCGCATCATGCCGGCCATCTCCGGGTCGAGCGTCGAGCCGACCATGATGTTGGCGTCCGGGTCGACCTCGGCGCGGATGCGGTTGGCCGCCTCGTCGAGTTCGAACAGGGTCAGATCCGGGCCGGCGGTGATGTTGATCAGCACGCCCTTGGCGCCCTTGAGGCTGATCTCGTCGAGCAGCGGGTTGGCGATCGCCTTCTCGGCGGCCTGCACGGCGCGGTCCTCGCCGGTGGCCTCGCCGGTGCCCATCATCGCCTTGCCCATCTCGTTCATCACCGAGCGGACGTCGGCGAAGTCGAGGTTGATGATGCCGGGGCGCACCATCAGGTCGGTCACGCCCTTGACGCCCTGGTAGAGCACGTCGTCGGCGAGGCTGAAGGCCTCGGTGAAGGTGGTCTTCTCGTTCGCCAGCCGGAACAGGTTCTGGTTC
>CAYTMB010000269.1:0-3924 GCA_964438465.1 uncultured Rhodovulum sp.
CCGGGTCATGCAGGCAGAGCGACTTGTAGCGCTTGCGCCAGCTGTCGCCGGGGCGCTCGTTCTTCTCGACGATGATCGTCGGCACCCCGAGCTGGCGCAGCCGGGCGCCGAGGCCGATGCCGCCCTGGCCGCCGCCGATGATCAGCGCGTAGGGCTGGCGGCTGTAGCCGAGCTCGCGCGCCTCCGCCTCGCGCTCCTCCTTCCAGGTGGCGCGGCGCTTGCCGGCGCCGTGCTTGGCGCCGAACGGCCGCTCGAAGCCGAGCGGCTCCTCATGGCCCTTCAGCTCGGTCAGCGAGGTGAGCAGGGTCCATATCCGGCCGCCCTTCAGCCGGATATGGCCGTAGCCGCGCCCCGTGCCGGTCTCGAAGCCGAACCAGCCCTCGGTCACGTCGCCGCTGGCGCCGGCGGCCTGCGCGGGGTCCTGCGCGAAGCCCTTCGGCGCGATGGCGTCGAGCTGGCTCTCCAGCATGGCGCGGATCGCGTCGCGCCCCTCCATGGTGCGGATGTTCCAGGTGAAGCTCGCGAGGTCGCGCCAGTAGCAGTCGTCGGCGAACAGCGCGACCGCCGCGTCGATGTCGCGGCCGGTCAGCGCGGCGTTCAGGGCGCCGAGAACCGTGTCCACGGCCGTGGATGGGCTGTCGTCCAGCATGCAGTTCCTCCCCAGGGGATCCTTGTTGTCGTTCGGTGCGATCGCCGCCGCATGCGCGATTAAATGCAGGTTCGCGCGGCTTCGTCCACCATTGCGACGCCGCAACCGGCGCGCTGGCGCGGCGCGCCGCAAAGCCGACGGCTTCTGTCGGAATTGGCTTTCCGACTCGATTAGTCGGAATTATGGTCGCGCGGTCGGGCCCTGGGCCCAGAACGGGAGGGTTCGGGATGAGGGCTGTGGCGATGCTCGCGGCGGGCGCCGCGTTCGGATGGGCGGGCGCGGCCGCCGCGGTCGAGAAGGCGGAGGTGGCCGCGACCTATGCCGACATCGCCGAAGCCACCTACGGCGATGCGCTGATCTCCGCCGAGCGGTTGCAGGCGGCGGTGAACGCGCTGGTCGCGGCGCCGTCGGCCGAGGCGCTGACGGCCGCGCGCGCCGCCTGGCTGGCGGCGCGGACGCCCTATCAGCAGAGCGAGGCGTTCCGCTTCGGCAACGTCATCGTCGACGAATGGGAGGGCAAGGTGAACGCCTGGCCGCTCGACGAGGGGCTGATCGACTATGTCGACGCGAGCTATGGCGGCGTGAGCGACGAAAACCCGCTCAAGGTCCTGAACGTGATCGCCAACCCGAGCTTCACCCTCGGCGGCGCCACGATCGACGCCTCGGTCATCACGCCGGAACTGCTGTCGGAGACGCTGCAGGAGGCCGATGCGATCGAGGCCAACGTCGCGACCGGCTATCACGCCATCGAATTCCTGCTCTGGGGCCAGGACCTGAACGGGACCGGCCCGGGCGCCGGGAACCGGCCGTGGACCGACTATGCGCAGGGCGACGCCTGCACCGGCGGCAATTGCGACCGGCGCGGCGCCTATCTGACCGCGGCGACCGATCTGCTGGTCTCCGATCTCGAATGGATGGTCGGGCAATGGGCCGAGGGCGCCCCGGCGCGCGCCGCGGTGACCGACGATCCGGACGCCGGCGTGACGGCGATCCTGACCGGCATGGGCAGCCTCAGCTACGGCGAGCAGGCCGGCGAGCGGATGCGGCTGGGCCTGATGCTGAACGATCCCGAGGAGGAGCACGACTGCTTTTCCGACAACACCCACAACAGCCATTATTACGACGGGCTGGGGATGCGGAACGTCTATCTCGGGCGCTACGTCCGGATCGACGGATCGGTGGTCGAGGGGCCGTCGGTCTCGGAGCTGGTCGCCGCGACCGATCCGGCGGTCGACGCCGACCTGCGCGCGAAGCTCGACGCCACGATGGCGGCGCTCGGGGCGATCAAGACGACCGCCGAGGCGGGCACGCATTACGACCAGATGCTGGCCGCGGGCAACACGGCGGGCGAGGCGCTGGTGATGGGCGGGGTCGACGCGCTGATCGCGCAGACCCGCGTCATCGAGCGGGCGGTCACCGCGCTGGGGCTGTCGCAGATCGCGTTCGAGGGGTCGGACAGCCTCGACAACCCCGACGCGGTGTTCCAGTAGGCGCCATGATGCGCGTCGCGGCGCTGGGCGCGGCGCTTGCGCTCGCGGCGCCGCTGGCGGCGTCCGGGCCGGCGGCGGACATTTCCGCCGACGCGCATCTGACGGTGACGCCGCGCACCGCGGCGGAGACGGCGCGGGTCGCGAAGGCGACCGCGCCGCCGCAGGATTTCGCCGCGCCCGAGCCGTTCGAGGCGCGGCCGGGCGGGGCCGCGACCTCCCGGCGCGGACCGGACGCCAACGCATTTTCGCATCCCTCGGCGACGCTGGATTTCGCCGGCGAGCTCGATTTCAAGGTCGGCAACGGGATCTTCCGCAAGTTCTGGGTGAGCGCGCCGTCCTCGACCCGAGGCTCGGACGGGCTCGGCCCGCTCTACAACGTGCGCGCCTGCCAGTCCTGCCATCTGAAGGACGGGCGCGGCCATCCGCCGCCGCCCGGCGAGGATCCGGCGGCGCTGTTCCTGCGGCTGTCGGTCCCCGCTGCGCCGGATGCGCTGTCCGCGGCGATCGAGGGCTGGATCGCCACCGCGCCGGAGCCGACCTATGGCGGGCAGTTCCAGACCGCCGGCATCGCCGGGCAGCCGGCCGAGGGGCGGATGACGGTGCGCTACGAGGCGGTCGAGGTCCCGCTGGCGGGCGGCGAGGTCGTGACGCTGCAGCGGCCGACCTACGCCGCGATCGAACTGGCTTATGGCCCGATGCAGGACGGGACGATGGTCTCGCCGCGCGTCGCCCCGCAGATGATCGGGCTGGGGCTGCTGGAGGCGGTGCCGGCCGCGGACATTCTCGCGAACGCCGACCCGGACGACGCCGACGGCGACGGCATCAGCGGGCGGGCGAGCGTGGTCTGGTCGGACGAGTTCCAACGGCCGATGCTGGGGCGGTTCGGCTACAAGGCCGGCCAGCCGACCATCCGCGGCCAGACCGCCGCGGCGTTCTCCGGCGACATCGGCATCTCGACCTCGCTGCACCCCGACGGCTGGGGCGACTGCACCGCGGCGCAGGCGGCCTGCCGCGCGGCGCCGGTGGGCGGCCAGCCGGAGGCCGAGGACGTGACGCTCGATCTGGTCAGCTTCTACAGCCGCAACCTCGCGGTGCCGGCCCGGCGCGATCTGGACGACCCCGAGGTGTTGCGCGGCAAGGCGCTGTTCCACGCGACCGGCTGCGCCGCCTGCCATGCGCCGAAGTTCGTCACCCACCGGATGCCGGACCGGCCGGAGGCGAGCTTCCAGCTGATCTGGCCGTACACCGACCTGCTGCTGCACGACATCGGCGAGGGGCTGGCCGACCATCGCCCCGAAGGCGTTGCGACCGGGACCGAGTGGCGCACGGCGCCGCTGTGGGGGATCGGGCTGACCGAGACCGTCACCGGGCGCGCGAGTTTCCTGCACGACGGACGGGCGCGGACGCTGATGGAGGCGGTGCTGTGGCACGGCGGCGAGGCGCAGGCGGCGCGCGACGCGGTGGTCGCGATGACGCCGGACGAGCGCGCGGCGCTGGTGAAGTTCCTGGGGAGCCTGTGATGCGGATGCGGATGCTGATTGCGGCCCTGAGCCTGCTGGCCGCGCCCGCCGGGGCGGTCGATCATGCGGCGCTGGCCGGGCGGGCGCTCGACGCGCATATCCTGCCGGGGTTCGCGGCGCTGGAGGCCGAGACCGCCGCGCTGGCGGCGGCGACGGACGGCGCCTGTCCGGGGCCGGAGGCGATGGCGGCCTACGGGCGCGCCTTCGACGCCTGGATCCGGGTCTCGCATCTGCGCTTCGGACCGCTGGAGGAGGGCGAGACCGG
>CAYTMB010000270.1:0-3923 GCA_964438465.1 uncultured Rhodovulum sp.
CGACATCCGCGCCGACCGCATCCGGCCGCTGACCGAGTGGTGCGAGCGGCACTTCCCGGGCATCTCGACCGAGCATGCGACGCCCTGGGCCGGGCTGCGGCCGATGATGCCCTCGATGCTGCCGAAGGTGGGTCGCGGCAAGGCGCCGGGCGTGTTCTACAACACCGGCCACGGCCATCTCGGCTGGACGCTCTCGGCCGCCACCGCGCGCCTCGTCGCCACCAGCGTCGCCGCCGAACTCGCGCCGCGCCGGGTCTTCGTCCCGGCGCTGGTCGCCGCCTGATCCGGCAAGGCCGGCCCCGCAAGGCCGGCCTTCGCCTTCAGGGCGCGCTGGGGATCGTCATCGCCGGGTTATGCGCGAAGAAGTTGTGCGGCATGATATGGACCGTCTTCCATTCGGTCGACATCACCGGCCAGTCCTCCATGCGCGGGATGTGGTGGAAGCCGGCGGTGAACCAGGTGACGATGTCCGCATCCATCAGCGACCGGTCGGCCTTCACCCATTCCGCGAGGGTGTCCGAGCCGTCGCTCTGCATGGCGAAGCCGCCGCCGGCGTAGCGCTGCTCGGGGTCGTAGGGCGTCACCCAGACCGAATATTCGATATAGGCGTTGCGCTTCATAGGCGGGTCGCCCGCGAAGTCGAACGGACCGTAGGCGACGTTGCCGTGGTGGATCATCCAGCCCGGCGTATGCCCGAGATAGCCCTCGCGGTCGGGGTTGGCGATATGGAACACCCGCGGCTCCATCGCGCTCAGCCGGTAGCGGGCCTGCATCTCCGAATGCGGCATGGTCTCGACGACCTTCCACAGCGAGCGCCGCCGGGCGTCGGCCTCGACCTCGGCGGGCACGATGTCCATCGTGCCGAAGTGATTCTTCGGCTGGTCGACGTCGAAGTCGATGCGGAAGTTGAAGTAGTGGTCGTGGTTCGCAGCGACCAGGTTCGGCGCGATCAGCGTGCCGTATTCGGTGTCCGCCGCCGCCGTCGGGTCGTTCATCGACATCGCGGCGACGCCCTTGACCGCGTCGAGCCCCGTCGCCCCGATCATGATGTTGAGCTGGCCGCTCTGGGTCAGCCGGTAGTCGATCAGGTAGTCGTAGTTGCCGACCTCCGAGGCGGTGCGGATCACCAGCTCGGTCGCCGGCCGGCCCTCGGCGGGAACGAAGGCCTCCGGGGTCTGGGCGAAGACCTCGAAATGCCGCCAGGCCGGGTCGCCGATGTCGCGCTCGAAGATGCAGATCGCGTCCGGGATTTCGAGCGGGTTCCCGAAGTCGTCGGCGATCACCGCCGGCAGGAAGGTCGCGTAGGTCGGGCAGTCGACGCCCCGCGTCAGCGGCGTCAGGAACAGCCCGAAGCCGTATTCGCCGCTGTCCATGTAGGTGCGCCAGTACCAGCCCTCGCTCGGGTCCATGTAGGGCACGAACACCTCGGACAGATGCGCCTGGTAGATCACCGAGCGCCAGTCCGCGCCGTCCTTCACGTCGAGGTTGGAGACGACGAGGCCCGGCCGCTTGTCCACCCGGAAGTTCAGCCGCCAGATGTCCCATTCGAGATGGCCGCCCTCCAGCGTGAAGTTCGGCCCGCCCGGCTGCGACAGCGCCGCCGGATTGCCCTGCGGCCGCAGCGGCGCCCGCGCCGCGACCTCCGCGTCGGTGTAGCCCCAGGGGTCGCTCGGCAGCGGCACGGCGCCGGTGTCGATCACCCGGACCACCTCGCGCGTGCCGAGGTCGTAGACCGCGAACAGCCCCTCGATCGGCTGGGCGTAGAAGTTCGAGCCGGCCGGCGCGTGGTAGCAGGGGATCCGCATCAGCCGCGTCCCCTCGTATTCCTCGGTGAAGAAGTTGCCGGCGGTCAGCGGCAGGCAGAAGGCCTGGTCCGGCGTCAGCCCGCGCTCGGCCAGCCCCGCGATCATCTCCGGATCCTCCAGCGCCGCGGTCAGCGCGCCGATGAACTCGGTGAACAGCACCATCGGCTGGCCGGCGGTGGCCGCGTCGCTCTCGACCGCGCCGGCGGTGATGTTGACCAGCGCCTCGCGAAAGCCCTCCGGCCCGGTGTAGTGCACCATCGCCTTGCGGTCGGGCGTCGCGCCGCCGTCCCAGGCCAGCACCTCGGCCTTGGCCGGCTCGCGCAGCTCGATCAGCGGATACAGCGTGTCGTCGTCCGCCGTCCCGGCGGCGCGCAGGATCGCGTTGATCTTCTGGTATTCCTCGGCCGTCAGCCCGTCGAGCGGGTGGGCCGCCGCGGCCCCGGCGGTCAGCGCGGCCGCGACGGCCGTGGCGGCGAGATGTCTGGCGATGGTCATCTGCGTCTCTCCCCGTGTTGTCGTTGCGCCGAGCATCACCGGGCGCCGGCCGCGGCGCAAGCCGGTCCTTCGCGTCGGAAAGCAATTGCAAACCCGGCCCCGAACCGGTCAGATCCCCCTCGCACAAGGGGATCGTGACGAGGTGACCGCGACAACCGACCTCCTCGGCGGCGAGCCGCTGCGGGCCGGCGGCTTCATCGTCACCGTCTACGGCGACGTGGTGGAGCCGCGCGGCGGCCTCTTGTGGATGGGCGCGCTGATCGAGATCTGCGCCCTCGTCGGGATCAGCGAGACGCGGGTGCGCAACGCGGTGTCGCGGCTGGTCGCCGCCGGCCGGCTGGAGGGCACCCGCAAGGGACGGCGCAGCTACTACCGCTTGACCGAGGCGGCGCGGCGCGAGTTCGCCGAGGCCTCGGCGCGGATCTTCGCAGACGTCCCGGCGGCGACCGGCTGGCTGATCGCGGCGGCGGCGGACGCCGAGGCGGCCGAGGCGCTGACGCGGACCGGTTTCGCGGCGCTGGGCGGTGGCCTGCTGATCGGCGCGGATCGGCCCGGCGGCCTGCCCGCCGCCGGCCTGCTGATGCGGGCCGAGCTGCTGCGCGGCGGCCCTGAGCTGCGGCGCCTCGCGGCCGAGCGGTGGGATCTGCCGGGCCATGCGGGCGCCTATCGCGCCTTCCTGACCCGCTTCGCCGCCGTCGCCGCCGCCCTCGACGCGGGCGATGCGCTGGCGGACGAGGCGCGCTTCGTCGCGCGGGTCCTGCTCGTCCATCACTACCGCGCGGTGGTGCTGCGCGACCCCCGGCTGCCGGCGGCGGCGCTGCCCGAGGACTGGCCCGGACCGGCCGCCCGCAAGCTGTTCGCGCGGCTCTACGTCCGGCTGTCGCCCGGCGCCGATTCGCATGTGAGCCGGGCCTTCGAGGACCTCGACGGCCGCCTGCCGGCCGAAACCGCCGCCACGCGGCTGCGCCTGCGCAAGCTCCAGGCGGACGCGGCCTGAGGTATCCCCTTGCAAAATCTGGGTTCCGGCCCGCCCGCGAAAAGCATCACACACCATCGCACATTCCGCTTCCATTCGTGATGCTTTGGCGCTATACATTGACCGACCGGTCGGATAATATCTGAACAAGCACCGGGTCACACGGGGGGAGGAAGCGCATGCCGGACGCCTTCATCTGCGACGCGGTCCGCACGCCGATCGGCCGCTACGCCGGCGCGCTGGCCTCGGTCCGCGCCGACGATCTCGCGGCGATCCCACTGGCCGCGCTGATGGCGCGCAACCCGCAGGTGGACTGGTCCCGGGTCGACGACCTGATCTACGGCTGCGCCAATCAGGCCGGCGAGGACAACCGCAACGTCGGCCGCATGGCGGCGCTGCTGGCCGGGATGCCGGTCGGCGTGCCCGGAACCACGGTCAACCGCCTCTGCGGCTCGGGCATGGACGCGGTCGGCATGGCCGCGCGGGCGATCCGCGCCGGCGACTGCGACATGGTGATCGCCGGCGGCGTCGAGAGCATGACCCGCGCGCCCTTCGTAATGCCCAAGGCCGACAGCGCCTTCTCGCGGTCCAACGCGGTCTACGACACCACCATCGGCTGGCGCTTCGTGAACCCGAAGATGAAGGCG
>CAYTMB010000271.1:0-3921 GCA_964438465.1 uncultured Rhodovulum sp.
CGCGCGGGGGACGAGGTCGCGCATGACCTCGGCCCGGTGGGGCCACTCGTAGCGGGGGTGCAGCGCCGAGAGCTTGACCGAGATGCCTGGGCTGGTGCGCACGTCGCCGGTGGCGCGGGCGGCGATCGCGGCGATGGCGACGGCGTAGGCGCGAGCGTAGCGTTCGGCGTCGGCGTGGGTGCGCGCGGCCTCGCCGAGCATGTCGTAGGAATAGGTGTAGCCCTTGGCCTCGAGCGTGCGGGCGCGGTCCATGGCCGACTGGATGGTCTCGCCGAGGACGAAGTTGCGGCCCATCAGCTTCATCGCCTGGCCGACGGCGGTGCGCACCAGCGGCTCGCCGAGCCGGCGAACGAGGCCGCGCAGCGCGGCGGCGGGGCGCGAGGGGTCGTCGTCGAGCACGCGCCCCGTGAGCATCAGCCCCCAGGTCGCGGCGTTGACGAGGCTGGAGGAAGACTTGCCGAGATGGGCGCCCCAGTTGGAGGGCTCGATCTTGTCGGCGATCAGCTCGTCGATGGTCTGGGCGTCCGGCACGCGCAAGAGCGCCTCGGCGAGGCACATCAGCCCGACGCCCTCGTCGGTCGAGAGGCCGTATTCGGCGAGGAAGGCCTCCATCACCGAGGGCGAGGAGCGCTCGCGGACCTTTTCCACCAGGGCGGCGGCCTCGGCGACGATGGCCTGGCGCTGCGCGGCGTCGAGCCGGCTCGCCGCCATCAGCGCGGGCATAAGGGCGGCCTCGTCGGCATAGGTCGACGCGCGGATCGCGGCGCGGGCGTCGTCGGAGTGATCGGGGCTGGGCGTCTTTTCGGTGGACATGGGGCGAGCTTATCCTCCCGCGCGGGGCGGCGCGCAAGGGTCGCGGCTGTTCTGGCGCGCGGCGCGTGCTATCTGGAGGTCAGCCAGGGAGCGAGTGCGCGGAAATGTTGCGTATCGAGCGTGTGTCGAAGTCCTACCCAGCCGCCGACCGACCGCTCCCCGTGCTGCGCGAGGTCTCGCTGGAGCTGGACGCGGGCCGCACGCTGGCGCTGACCGGCGAGAGCGGCAGCGGCAAGTCGACGCTGCTGCATCTGGTGGCCGGGCTCGACGCCGTGGATGCGGGCGTGATCCGGCTCGGGGAGGATGTGGTCACGACGCTGGGCGACGCCGGGCGCGCGCGGCTGCGGCGCGAGGCGATCGGGCTGGTGTTCCAGCAGTTCAACCTGATCCCGAGCCTCGACGTGGCGGGCAATCTCGCGTTTCAGGCGCGGATCGCCGGGCGGCTCGATCCGGTCTGGCAGGCCGAGCTGGTCGGCCGGCTGGGCCTCGGGGCGCTGCTGGGGCGGTATCCCGAACAGCTGTCGGGCGGCCAGCAGCAGCGGGTGGCGATCGGGCGGGCGCTGGCGGGGCGGCCGGGGCTGATCCTCGCCGACGAGCCGACCGGCAATCTCGACGAGGCGACCGGCGACGCGGTGATGGCGCTGATGCTGGATCTGGTGCGCGCCAGCGGGGCGGCGCTGCTGATGGTGACGCATTCGGCGCGGCTGGCCGGGATGCTGGACGCGCGCCGGGTGCTGCGCGGCGGGCGGCTGGAATGAGGGCGGTGGCGGTGCTCGCGGCGCTGGGGTCGCACTGGCGGCGGCATCCGGTCGAGCTCGCGACGCTGCTGGTCGGGCTGATGGTGGCGACGGCGCTGTGGTCGGGAGTGCAGGCGCTGAACGCCGAGGCGCGGTCGAGCTATGCGCGGGCGGCGGCGCTGCTGGGCGGCGACCGGCTGGCGCGGGTCGTCGCGGTCGGCGGCCAGCGCTTCGACGTGGCCGATTTCGTGGCGCTGCGCCGGGCGGGCTGGATGGTCTCGCCGGTGCTGGAGGGCGAGGTGACGGTCGCGGGCGCGGGGCTGCGGGTGATCGGGGTCGAGCCGCTGAGCCTGCCGGAAGAGGCGGAGAGCTTCGCCATCGGGCCGGGCGCGGACCGGCTCGCGGCGTTCCTGACGCCGCCGAACCTGGGGCTGGCGGCGCCGGCGACGCGGGCGCGGATCGAAGGCGGCGCGGGCCTGCCGCCGCTGGCGGAGGCGGCGGACCTGCCGCCGGACACGATGATCGTCGATATCGCGGTGGCGGAGCGGTTGCTCGGCGCGCCGGGGAAGGTCTCGCGGCTGATCCTGGCGGAGGCCGCGGCGGGGCGCCCCCTGCCCGCGCCGCTGGCGGGCCGGCTGGAGGTGCAGCCGCCGCAGCGGTCGGGCGATCTGGAGCGGCTGACCGACAGTTTCCATCTCAACCTGACCGCCTTCGGGTTCCTCAGCTTCGCGGTCGGGCTGTTCATCGTCTACGCCGCCATCGGCCTCGCCTTCGAGCAGCGCCGGCCGATGCTGCGCACGCTGCGGGCCTGCGGGGTCTCCGCGCGGCTGCTGGCGGCGGTGATGCTGGCGGAGCTGGCCGGGCTGGCGCTGGTCGCGGGGCTGGCGGGGGTGGCGGCCGGCTACGCCATCGCGGCGAGCCTGCTGCCGGATGTGGCGGCGTCGCTGCGCGGGCTGTACGGCGCGCGGGTGCCGGGGTCGCTGAGCCTAGCGCCGTCGTGGTGGATCGCGGGCGTGGGGATGAGCCTCGCCGGCGCGCTGGCGGCGGGATCGGCGAGCCTGTGGCGGGCCTGGCGGCTGCCGCTGCTGGCGACGGCGCAGCCGCAGGCCTGGCTCGGGGCGCAGGCGCGCGCGCTGCGGGTGCAGGCCGGGCTGGCGGCGGGGCTGTGGGCTGGCGGGCTGGCCGCGTTCCTGTGGAGCGGCGGGCTGATCGCGGGATTCGCGCTGATGGGCTGCCTGCTGATCGGGGCGGCGCTGCTGCTGCCGCTGGTGCTGACCGCGATCCTCGGCGCCGGCGCGCGGATGGCGCGGGGCCCGCTCGCGCAGTGGTTCTGGGCCGACAGCCGCCAGCAGATGTCGGGGCTGTCGCTGGCGCTGATGGCGCTGCTGATCGCGCTCAGCGTCAACGTCGGGGTCGGCACGATGGTCGACAGCTTCCGGCGGACGTTCACGGGCTGGCTCGACCAGCGGCTGGCCGCGGAGGTGTACCTGACCGCGCGCGACGCTGAGGAGGCCGGGGCAATGGCGGGGTGGATCGACGCCCGGCCCGAGGTGACGGCGCGGCTGCCGATCTGGAGCGGGGCGACGCGAATCGACGGCTGGCCGGTCGAGATCTACGGTTTTCGCGATCACGCGACCTACCGCGACGCCTGGCCGATGCTGGCGCTCGGGCCGGACGGCTGGGACCGGGTGGCGCAGGGCGCGGCGGTGATGATCTCCGAGCAGCTCGCCCGGCGCGCGGGGCTGTCGGTCGGCGACCGGCTGGCGCTGCCGACGCCGGGCGGGGTCTGGGACGCGGCGGTCGCGGGGGTCTATTCGGATTACGGCAATCCGGAGGGTCAGGTGATGGTGGCGGTGGATCAGCTGGTCGCGCGCTGGCCCGACGCCGAGCGGCGGCGATTCGCGCTGCGGGTGGATCCGGCCGCCGCCCCGGCGCTGATCGCCGAGCTGCGCGCGGCCTTCGCCCTCGGCGACGACCAGATCGTGGATCAGGCGGCGCTGAAGGCGTTCTCGACGCGGATCTTCGAGCGCACCTTCGCGGTGACGGTCGCGCTCAACGCGCTGACGCTGGCGGTGGCGGGGGTGGCGCTGTTCACCAGCCTGCTGACGCTGTCCGGGCTGCGGCTGGCGCAGCTGGCGCCGCTCTGGGCGATGGGGATCACCCGGCGGCGGCTGGCGGCGATCGAGATGGGCAAGACGCTGGCGCTGGCGGGGCTGACTGCGCTGGTCGCGCTGCCGCTGGGGCTGCTGGTGGCCTGGGTGCTGACCGACGTGATCAACGTCGCGGCCTTCGGCTGGCGGCTGCCGGTCTTCCTGTTTCCGCGGCAGTGGGCCGGGCTGTTCGGGCTGGCGCTGCTGACCGCCTTCGCCGC
>CAYTMB010000272.1:0-3916 GCA_964438465.1 uncultured Rhodovulum sp.
CTACGGGCGTTTCCTCCCTAAACTTGGGCCGTGCCTCGTGCACGGCCTCTTTTTTGCAGCGATCCCGGCTCGACGGCGATCGACTCTCGATGACGGAGAGCATCCGACGATGCGTCGACCCTAGCATCCGAACGTGGTGCGCGGCCCGTGTAACACATCTCGTGCGGCTATCGGATCGGGAAGCTGGGCGACTTTGCCCCAACCACCGACTTTTTTGCATTGGAAATGGCTGGGGCGGGAGGATTCCAAGCTAAGCAATTGATATCAAACAATAATATATCAAATCCAAGGATATGGCGTCAAGCGAAATCGGACGGAAGGTATCCTTGTGTCTGTTCCCGTAGAGCGGTGAGTAGCGCGGGGCCGAGCGGTTGCTCCCCCGCGCCTTCCATCATCCTCGACGTTTGTTCGCCCCGAACGCCACCGCTGCACACAAGGAACCGTCTGCTATGGCAGCGCCTCGAAGTCGCTGCGGCGATGGCCCTCGACCATCGCCCGCAGACCACCGGGCGCCAGCACCTCGACGGTGTCGCCCCACTGGTAGAGGTGCCAGGCCATCTCGAGCCAGCCGGAGGCGTGGAAGCGGATCACGAGCGATCCGTCCGGCTGGTCCTCGAGCTGCTGGCCGGGGTGGAAGACGAAGTCGCGCGCCGTCGGCGCCGCGACTGGAGAGAAGCGCCAGACGACCTCGCCGTAGCGCGCCTCGTCCTGGTAGGAGCCGAAGGCGCGGGCGGCGTGGTCGGCGATGTCGAAGCCGGGCTCTCGGGTGAAGCTCGAGCCGAGGAGGCGCGCGGCGCGGATGCGGTCGACGCGGAAGTGGCGCAGGCCCGGGTCGCGGTCCTCGTCGCGGGCGACGAGATAGCGGCGCATGCCGAGCAGGAGCCCGTGCGGCGCCACCCGGCGCTCGGCGACCGCGCCGTCGGCCCCGGCGTAGGTGATCGCGAGCAGGAATGGGCCCTTCAGCGCCTCGGCGATGGTCTCGAGCACGCCCGGCTCGGCGCGCGCCACCGGGCCCGGGCGGGCGGCGTAACCCTGCGCCTCGAGCAGCGCCTCGGCGTCGGCCTCGGCGCGGCGGGCGTGCGGGCCCGGCATGCAGGCGAGCAGCCGGTCGCGCAACGCCGAGAGCGCGGCGACGTCGGGCGCGGCGCCCTCGCGCTCGGCGCGGCGGATCGACATCTCGAGCGCCGCGAGCTCGTCGTCGCGGATGCCCTGGAAGCGGGCGAGGCCCGGGTCGCGCAGCTTCCAGCGGCGCCGGCGGTCCTCGTCGGTGCGGATCTCCACGGCGGGGAAGGTGTCCTCGAGCGCGCGGACCATGCGCTGCGCCGTGCGGTGGTCGGCGCCGAACTCCTCGGCGATCTCGGAGAGCGAGACCCCCTGATGCCGCGCCGCAGCCATCTCGGCGAGCCGCATCAAGTCCCGAGCCTTGGCCAGCGACATCGCGCTATTCCCGGAAGAGCGGGAACGAGGGTCTTCCGGCGGGGCGATCGCCACCTCGCGCGGACGCGGAGACTCGTTTGTCGCCAAAGATTTTCAAGACAATGCTCATACTGATTTACGGCTTCTTCGCTTGATGGTTGAGTTGAAGTATCGCGTGAGGCACGATGCACAATGACAGGTTTTGTCATCGACGACAGCCTAAAACGGAATCCGCGGGCGACTCGCCCCGCAGGTGGGCGCTCCGGAAGGGGTGGGGGCGCAGAGGGGGAAGCGGAGAGATGCAGCGTAGCGAGTGTGGTGTCCTTCTCTCCGCTTCCGACCTGATGCGCTTTGCCGGTTGCGCCCACGCGACGACGCTCGACCTGGCGTGGATGATGGGACGGGGGGCCGCGCCGGCCGGGGACAGCGAGGACGCGGAGCTGCTGCAGCGCCATGGCGACGCCCACGAGGCGCGCCACCTGGCGCGGCTGCGGGCCGCGGGCCGGGGCGTCGTCGAGATCGTCCGGGAGGGCGTGCCGCTGGCACAGGGCGTGGCCGCCACCCGGGCGGCGCTCGAGCGCGGCGCGGAGGTCGTGTTCCAGGGGGCGCTCGCCGGCGGCGCCTGGGGCGGCTGGAGCGACTTCCTCGAGCGTGTGGAGCGGCCGTCGGCGCTCGGTCCCTGGTCGTACGAGGTGGCGGACACCAAGCTGAAGCGCAAGCCGCACCCGAAGCACGTGCTGCAGCTCGCGCTCTATTCCGACCTGCTGGCCGAGGTGCAGGGGGTGCCGCCCGAGCATGCCCATGTCGAGCTGGGCGACGGGGCGCGGGCGACGATCCGCCTCGCCGACGTCTCGGCCTACGCCCGGCGGGTGCGGGCGCGGCTCGAGGCCTTCGTGGCGGCGCCGGAGCCGACCCGGCCGGTGCCCTGCGCCGACTGCCCGCTCTGCCGCTGGCGCGAGGTCTGCGCGACGCAGCTCGAGGGCGAGGACAGCCTGTTCCGCGTCGCCAACATCACCCGCGGCCAGGTCGCCAAGCTGGAGGCCGCCGGGGTTACGACGATGGCGGCGCTCGCGGCGCGGACCGAGCCGGTGCGCGGCGTGGCGCCGGAGACGCTGGCGCGGCTGGTGACGCAGGCCGGACTCCAGGCCGCCCGTCCGGCTGGCGGGCCGGCCTATGCGCTGCGGCCTGCTCTGTCTGGTAAGGGCTTCGACCTGCTGCCGGCGCCCGATGCGGGCGACATCTTCTACGACATCGAGGGCGATCCGCACGTCGAGGGCGGGCTCGAGTACCTGCACGGCCTCTGGGCGCCGGACGCGGGCTTCCGCGCGATCTGGGCGCACGACCGCGACGCGGAGCGGGCGGCGCTCGAGGCGGTGCTCGGCGCTTTTCGCGCACGGATCGATGCGCATCCCGGTGCTCGGATCTATCACTACGCCGCCTACGAGGTGACGGCGCTGCGGCGGCTGACGGCGCTGCACGGGGTGGGCGAGGCGTTTCTCGACCGGCTGCTGCGCGAGCGGCGCTTCGTCGATCTCTACGCGGTGGTGCGCGGCGGGGTGATTGCGTCCGAGCCCGACTATTCGATCAAGTCGCTCGAGGTCTTCACCGGCATCGAGCGCGCCGGCGAGGTGAAGACCGCCGGGGGCTCGGTGGTCGCCTACGAGCGCTGGCTCGAGGAAGGCGACCAAGCGATCCTCGACGAGATCGAGGACTACAACCGGATCGACTGCGTCTCGACCGGGAAGCTGCGCGACTGGCTGATCGCGATCCGGCCCGCCGGCCCCTGGCCGGCGCTCGCGCCCGACAAGGCCGCGAAGGAGGTGGACGAGGACGCCGAAGCGGCGCAGCTCCGGGCCATGCTCGCGGCCTCCGGCCTCGATCCGGAGCGGCAGCGGCTCTTGTTCGATCTCGGCTTCTTCAACCGGCGCGAGGCCAAGCCCGCCCTGTGGGCGATCTTCGACAGCCTCGGACGGGATACTGACGAGCTGATCGACAATCTCGATTGCCTCGGCGGACTCGAGGCGCTCGGCCCGACCCGGCGGGAGAAGCGGTCGATCGTGCGGGACTATCGCTTCCCCGAGCAGGAGACGCGGCTGAAGCCGGGACAGGCGTCGACCGCGCCGCTCGCCGACCCGTTCGTCTCCCTGACCCTCGACGCGCTCGACCGGCGCGAGCGCAAGGCGACCGTGAAGATCGGCGCGGATCGCGAGATCCGGCTGCCGGAGCGGCTGTCGCTGCATCCGCCGCGGCCGATCCCGACCGACGGCCTCGAGGCGGCGGTGCGCGCCGTCGTCGCCGACCAGTGCGGGCCGCGTCGGCATCGCGCCCTCGACGATCTCCTGGCGCGCCGCCCGCCGCGGCTCGACGGCGGGCTGGCCGAGGACATCCTCGACAGAGCCGACCCGGTGGAGGGGACGGTGCGCGCCGTCCTCGCCATGGGGGACACGGTGCTGCCGATCCAGGGACCGCCCGGCACCGGCAAGACCTACGTCGCGGCGCG
>CAYTMB010000273.1:0-3912 GCA_964438465.1 uncultured Rhodovulum sp.
AATGGTGCGGTCGAGAAGACTCGAACTTCCACGGGGGTTAGCCCACAGCGACCTCAACGCTGCGCGTCTACCAATTCCGCCACGACCGCACTGACGCGGCTTCTAGCAAAGGCCTCCGGGGGACTCAAGCCCCGGCAAGGCCCCGCCGTCAGAGCTTGATCTCGAGCGGCGCGGCGGAGTGCGCCGGCGCCTCGATCAGCCGCTGCTCGTTTGCGCGACCGATCGAGGCGGCGGCCGCGGGATCGGAGAGGGCGACCTGCAGGCTGCGCACGAGGCCGTCCTCGTCGGTCTGGATCGTGGCGAACAGCACCCCGCCGAACATCGTGCAGCCGCCGAGGAGCGCAGCGTCGCGGCTGAAGGTGAAGGCTTCGCGCAGGTCGAGCAGAACCGCCTCCGGCGAGATCCAGGGCTGTCCGGCCGCATCGACCCAGGGAACCGCGAGGTCGAGCTTGTTCGACGCCTCGAACCGCTTCCGGGCGCTCTCCAGACCCCGCGCGGCCGAAACGATGAAGGATCTCTGGTAGTAGAAACATTGCTTGGCGACGGGATCCTGGGACTCCGGAAGGCCGCCGTCGGGATTCTGCGCGCCGAACCAGACCAGGGTCCGTTCGTCGCTTTCGGGCTCGGGCGGCCCGTAGCGGTCGAGAAGAAGCGTCCGCACCGCCTCCGGATGCGGGCGCGCGCCTTCGGCGAAGGACTGGGCGCGCAGGATCGCGGTCACGACCTCGGCGCCCTCCGGCGGCTCGCTGAACAGCGCCACGGAGATGCGGCTCGCATCGGAGTGGAACAGCCGCGCCGTGGCGTAAGTGTCCCAGAGCTTGATCTTGTTCGAGTCGCCGGGCTGCGCCTGCCTGAGATCGCGGGTGGTGGTGAACTCGCCGGTCGGCGAGACCTCCGCGACGACGGTGGCCACCGCCTGATCGAGCGGCGCGCCGAGCGCGACGCCGAGGATGTCCAGCGCCGCCGGCTCGGGCGGCGGCGGCGGGGCGGCGGGAGCGGGCTGGGCCGCCGCGGCCGCCGCGACCTGGGTCTCCGGCGCCGGGACCGCAGCGCTCGCCGGCGACGACCAGCGATAGATCACCCGGGCGGGATCGAGTACGGTGACGGTGGAGCCTTCTTGCAGGATCTCGTACTCTAGGATGTCGACGGAGAGCCGCACGGCGCCGGGCGCGAGGGCCGATCCCGTCACGCCGAGACGCGCGCGGATCGGCAGCTCGCGATACTTCGGGTAGGTCTGGGCGAAGGCGCGGGCCTCCTCGGGCGGCATGCGGATCGCGAAGGCCCCGCGGTCGATCGCGAGCTGGATCGCGCCGGACGGCAGATCCTCGGCGTCGGGACCGTCGATCTGCCGAAGCCCCAGCTGGTACGGCGCGAAGGATTGGGTCTTGAAGTCGTAGTCGCCCATCTTGAACTCGCCGGTGATCCAGAAATCCTCGATCGGCTCGGTCCGGGCCTCGGCCTGGGCGACGAGGCGGGTGACGAGATCGTGCCGCTCGAACGGATCCATGCCGGCGCCGTCGATGGTGTTGCCGATGACTTCGGCGACGTCGGCGTCCAGAGCCTTCGCGGCCTGGACCACGAGACCCAGCCGCGACGGCCCCGAGATGGTCCGGTGGTCGGCCGTGAGCGTCGACGGCGTCGCGAGATCGAACCGCTCGAGAACGGCGGGATCGCGGCCATATCCCGAGTCGCCGTCCACGAAGCGGCCCTCGATCGGCGCCAGCGTGAGGAGCAGCACCGGCGCGCGGCCGGGCAGGGCGATGGCGTGGGCGCCAGTGATCCGCGTCGTCGTCGCATAGCCGATCCGGTGGCGCCCGTAGAAGTCCGCGCGCGGGTCCCGGAGATAGGCGTCGCGGGGCGCCGGCAGCAGGCCGTAGAGCCCGGAGAGCGGCTCTCGCGCTTCCTCGACATGCGCCAGCCGCACGAGATGCTCGCCCGGAACCGCCAGCGCATTGGCGAGCGCCTCGGAGACGGGATCCGATGCGCGCGCGCCGCGCGACCGCGAGGCGACCCTGTCCGCCCAGGACCTGGCGTCCGTCCATTCCGGATAGCGGTCGGCGTAGGTCCCGAGGTCGGCCGCCGCCGTGCGCAGCAGGCCAGGCCCGTCGATCGGCGGCTGGCGGGGCTGGCCCGCGAGGGCCAGCAGTTCGGCGCGCTCGCCCGCCTCCGAGATGTCCCAGGACCGGGTCGCGCTGCCCGCAGGCGCGGCGACGCCGGGGCCTGCGTCGAACCGGCGCAGGACCTGGGTGAAGGAGCCGGGCTCATAGATCACGAAGTTCCGCCGATCCGCCAGGCTTCCCACCGTCCGCTCCGTGGACTCCGAAGTGATGACGTCGATCGCGAGATCGGAGTCGAACGACGCGAGGAAGAAATTGGTGTCGCGCACCAGGGCGTTGAAAGCCTCGGCGGTCTCGGGTGGATACGGAAGCCGGTCGGGCAGCGGAGCGGACCAGACCGGTCGGGACCGGTCCATCGGCCCCGGAGCGCCGTCGACCGCCGAGTTGCACTCGTCCATGCGCGTCACCGGGAAGGCCGAGGTGGCGAAGTCGTATTCTCCGAGGTCGAGCGTGCAATAGACCCGGAGCGGCAGCGGCTGGGGCGGCAGGTCGCGGCGCACCAGCCCGTCGGCCCGCGCCCGCAGGCCGGCGATCGCGCGCTGCTCCTCGAAGGGCGACAGGTCCCTGAGCAGCGAGTCGGCCCGCCGGCCGTCGAAGCGATAGGCCCGCGAGGCGTCGATCGGGCGTCCGATCGCCTCCTCGACGATTTCCACGACGATCGGCAGGTCCAGCGATCCGAGCGCCGTCAGGGCGGCGGCGTCGCTGCTGCGCCATGCGTCGGCCGAGGCGAAGGTGATGTCCCGCACCAGCCGCGCCAGGTCGCCCGCGACGTCGAACCCCTCGGGCACGGCGCCGGCCCATGACGCGACCCCCGAAACGACGGCGAGGCGCCCGTCGATCCACAAGGCCCCGTCCGCGTCCTCCGCGACCCTGGCCACGTCGGGCGCGGCCGCCATCGCGGGGTCGAAACCGGGTTCCGGCGCGTTCCAGAGCGGCGGCGAGACGGCTTGGGGCGCGCCGGGCACGCGCGCGGCCCCGGCGGCGACGGCGGGCGCGTTTCGGGCCGCGACGCGCAATGCGCCGGTCAGCTGGTCGTCGATCCCGGCCCCCCCGTCGAGGCCGTAGTCGGCCCGGAACGCGGCGATGGCGTTGCGGGTGCGCGGGCCGGGATCGCCGTCGACGGGTCCGGCGTCATAGCCGAGCCGGTTGAGGCTCGCCTGCACTTCGGCGACGGCGGCGCGCTGGCGCTGCGCCGCCGCCGTGTCGACTGCGCGCGGCTTCGACGGCGCGGCCTGGCGCTGGGGCGCCGTCTGGCGCTGCTGCTGTTGCTGCAGGCGCTGCTGTTGCTGGCGCTGCTGCTGCTGTTGCTGTAACTGCTGTTGCTGGAGCGTGTTGACGACGCCGAGTCCGAGACCCAGCGCCCGAAACACCTCGTCATTCGCCAGGATGGGCTGGGCGGAAGAAACAAGCGCCAGTGAAAGACAGACAGCAAACCGCGCAGGCCTCATCGTTATATCCTCCCGGCGGACCCAATGCGTCCCCGCAGCCAACCGTGACAGCCTATCCGATTCCGGGTTTTCCATGAAGACTGTATCTGTCGCGCCGCGGCCGTTCACCCTGATATCCGACCGCCCGGGAGCGCCGGAATGGCGGGTGGCGGGCGCGCCGGTCGGCTATCCGGCGGCGCTCGCCGAAATGGAGGCGCGGGTCGAGGCGATCCTCGCAGGGGAGGCGCCGGAGCTGGTCTGGCTGCTGGAGCATCCGCCGCTGTATACGGCGGGGTCCTCGGCGCGGGCGGAGGACCTGCTGGAGCCGGGGCGGTTCCCGGTCTATCCGAGCAGGCGCGGCGGCGAGC
>CAYTMB010000274.1:0-3905 GCA_964438465.1 uncultured Rhodovulum sp.
TCGAGATGATGCACACCTCGATGCCGCGCTACGACCTGGAGCGGTTCGGCACGGCGCCGCGCGCCTCGCCCCGGCAGTCCGACCTGATGATCGTCGCGGGCACCCTGACCAACAAGATGGCCCCGGCGCTGCGCAAGGTCTACGACCAGATGCCGGAGCCGCGCTACGTGATCTCGATGGGGTCCTGCGCCAACGGCGGCGGCTATTACCACTACAGCTACAGCGTGGTGCGCGGCTGCGACCGCATCGTGCCGGTCGACATCTACGTGCCGGGCTGCCCGCCGACCGCGGAGGCCTTGCTGTACGGAATCCTCCAGTTGCAGCGCAAGATGCGCCGCACCGGCACCATCGTGCGCTGAAGCCGCAGACGGAGAGCGTAATGGCGAGCAATTCCGCGCTGGACGACCTGAGCGAGGCGATCGCGCTGCGCCGCGAGGGCGACCTGCTGTCGGCCGAGCAGCGCAACGGCGAGCTGACCGTGACCGTAGCGCCCGAGGCGCTGCCCGGCTTCATCGACTATCTGCGGCTCGACCCGTCCTGCCGCTTCACCACGCTGGTCGACATCACCGCCGTCGACTGGCCCGAGCGCGAGAAGCGGTTCGAGCTGGTCTATCATTTCCTGTCGATGTCGCTGAACGCGCGCATCCGGGTGAAGGCGGCGCTGCGCGAGGACGAGATCGCGCCGTCGATCACCGGGATCTTCCCCTCGGCCAACTGGTACGAGCGCGAGGTGTTCGACATGTACGGGATCCTGTTCTCCGGGCATCCCGACCTGCGGCGGATCCTGACCGACTACGGCTTTCGCGGCCATCCCTTGCGCAAGGACTTCCCGACCACCGGCCATGTCGAGGTCCGCTACGACGAGGCGCAGAAGCGGGTGGTCTACGAGCCGGTGGCGCTGACCCAGGAATACCGCATGTTCGACTTCATGAGCCCCTGGGAGGGCGCCGAGTACATCCTGCCGGGCGACGAGAAGAAGGGAGGCGCGTGATGGAGATCCTTTTGGCCGTCGTCGGCATCGTCGTCATCCTCTATCCGATGTGGAAGATCACCGAGCGCTCGGGGCTGAACCCGCTGTGGACGCTGGTCTGCCTGATCCCGCTGGGGTTGATCGTGCTGCTGTGGGTGATCGCGATGCGCCCGTGGCCCGGCGACCGGGCCTGACGGGGATGGTCCGGTGACGCCGCCGCTCGATCCGCGGTTCGCCGAGCCGCGCACGCTGTTCTTCGGGATCGGCGCGCAGAAGAGCGCGACCTCGTGGCTGCACAAGTATCTGCGCACCCATCCCGAGATCTGCCTGCCGGTGCGCAAGGAGCAGCATTTCTGGACGACGCGGCTGCAGCCGCAGCCCTGCGCGCGGCTGGCCTGGGCGCAGGCGTATCTGGCGAAGATCGGCGAGCGCGGCCTGATCCAGCGGCTGACCCGCTCGCGGCGCGGCCGGCGCGCGGACGAGGCCTGGCGGCTGACCGAGGTCATGCTGCGCCACGACGACGACGGGTCGCACAAGGCCTATGCCGACGTGCTGTTCCAGGCCTGGACCGGCCAGCCGGTGCTCGGCGAGATCACCCCGGAATACGCGCTGCTCGACGCGCCGCAGTTCGCGGAGATGGCGGCGCTGGGGCGCGACGTGCGCTTCGTGCTGATCATGCGCGACCCGCTCGACCGGCTGCGCTCGGGCTGCAAGCAGTTCATCCGCAAGCGCCGCAGCGCCGCCGAGGTGACGCCCGCGAATGTCGCGGCGCAGCTGCGCACCGCGCTGTCCGACCTCGACGACCCGGCGATGCTGCGCTCGCGCTACGACATGACGATCGAGCGGCTGGATCGCGCGGTCCCGCGCGACAAGGTGCTGTACCTGTTCTTCGAGACGATGTTCCGGCAGTCGGAGATGGACCGGGTGACGGATTTCCTCGGGGTGGCCCGGATGGCGGCGCCGGTGGACCAGAAGGTGCACGAGAGCGCCGGCGGCAAGATCGAACTGGCCGACGACCTGAAGGCGCTGGCGGCCGAGGCGCTGCGGCCGACCTACGATTTCGTGCGCGCCCGGTTCGGCGGGCTGGTTCCCGAGGCGTGGTGGGTCCCCGAGGACGCGTCGCGCGCCGTTCCGGCGCGGACGGGAAGGATGTGAGGCGATGATGGACGGAAACCTGCCCGAGACGCTGGCCGGCGAGCAGCGCATCCGCAACTTCAACATCAACTTCGGGCCGCAGCATCCCGCCGCGCATGGCGTGCTGCGGCTGGTGCTGGAGCTGGACGGCGAGGTGGTCGAGCGCTGCGACCCGCATATCGGGCTGCTGCACCGCGGCACCGAGAAGCTGATGGAGAGCCGGACCTATCTGCAGAACCTGCCGTATCTCGACCGGCTCGACTATGTGGCGCCGATGAACCAGGAGCACGCCTGGTGCCTCGCCATCGAGCGGCTGACCGGGACGCCGGTGCCGCGCCGCGCCTCGCTGATCCGGGTGCTGTACTGCGAGATCGGGCGGATCCTGAACCACCTCCTCAACGTCACCACGCAGGCGATGGACGTCGGCGCGCTGACCCCGCCGCTCTGGGGCTTCGTCGAGCGCGAGAAGCTGGTGGTGTTCTACGAGCGCGCCTCGGGCGCGCGGTTCCACTCGGCGTATTTCCGGCCCGGCGGCGTGCATCAGGACCTGCCGCCCGACCTGATCGAGGACATCGGGACCTGGGCGAAGGCGTTCCCGGCCGCGCTCGACGACATCGACGCGCTGCTGACCGAGAACCGCATCTTCAAGCAGCGCAACGTCGACATCGGCGTGGTCAGCGCCGAGGAATGCCAGGCGCTGGGCTTTTCCGGGGTGATGGTGCGCGGCTCCGGCCTCGCCTGGGATCTGCGGCGCTCGCAGCCGTACGATCTCTATGACGAGTTCGAGTTCAGGATCCCGGTCGGCAAGCACGGCGACTGCTACGACCGCTATCTGATCCGCATGGCCGAGATGCGCGAGAGCCTGAAGATCATCGAGCAGGCGCTGGACAAGCTGCGCGAGTCGCCGGGCGAGGTGATGACCCGCGGCAAGATCAGCCCGCCGAAGCGCGCCGAGATGAAGAGCTCGATGGAGGCCCTGATCCATCACTTCAAGCTCTACACCGAGGGCTTCCATGTGCCGGCGGGGGAGATCTACGCGGCGGTCGAGGCGCCCAAGGGCGAATTCGGGGTGTATCTGGTGAGCGACGGGACCAACAAGCCGTACAAGGTCAAGCTGCGGGCGCCGGGTTTCCCGCATCTCGCGGCGATGGACCATATCTGCCGGGGGCATATGCTGGCGGACGTGTCGGCGGCGCTGGGCTCGCTGGATATCGTTTTTGGAGAGGTCGATCGATGAGATCAGGGATGAAACCGGCGCTTCTGGGCCTCGCGGGCCTGTCGCTCGCGGCCTGCAACGGGTACGGGTTCGACTTCGGCGGGGCGTCGTCCGCGGCGCCGTCGCCGGCGCGCGTGGCCGCCTTCGCCGCGCTGGTCGAGGGCGCGGGCTGCGAGCTGCCGCACACCGACAACGAGCACCTGCTGGCGCCGGCGGGGTTCAGCGACGCCGAGGCGAGCGCGATCAGCCGGCAGCTGCTCGACGACGGCAGCGCCTCGATCGCGTCGAACGGCAACCTGATCCTGCATACGGAGAACTGCCTCTGATGTTGCGCCGGCTTCATCCTGAGCAGCCCGAGAGCTTCGCCTTCACCCAGGCGAACCACGACTGGGCGCTGGGCCAGATCGCGAAATATCCCGAGGGCCGGCAGGCCTCCGCGGTCATCCCGCTGCTGTGGCGCGCGCAGGAGCAGGAGGGCTGGGTCAGCCGGCCGGCGATCGAGGAGATCGCGCGGATGCTGGGGCTCGCCTATATCCGCGTGCTCGAGGTCGCGACCTTCTACTTCATGTTCCAGCTGCAGCCGGT
>CAYTMB010000275.1:0-3898 GCA_964438465.1 uncultured Rhodovulum sp.
TCGAATGCGGCTACTGCGACCGCAGATACGTGCTCAAGCCGGGCGCCGCGGCGGACCACTGAGGTGGCCGCCGCCCCCTTCGGCCCCGGCTCGCACCTGCATCTCGTCGACGGCTCGGGCTTCATCTTCCGCGCCTACCACGCGCTCCCCCCCCTGACCCGCAAGTCCGACGGCCTGCCGGTCGGCGCGGTCGCCGGCTTCTGCAACATGATCTTCAAGATGGTCGAGGACGCCAGGGGGTCCGAGGCCCCGACCCATGTCGCGGTGATCTTCGACAAGTCCGAGCAGACCTTCCGCAACGAGCTCTTCCCCGGCTACAAGGCCCAGCGTCCGCCCGCCCCCGAGGACCTCGTGCCGCAGTTCGGGCTGATCCGCGAGGCGACCCGCGCCTTCAACCTGCCCTGCATCGAGATGCTCGGCTTCGAGGCCGACGACATCATCGCCACCTACGCCTGCCGGGCCCGCGACGCCGGCGGCCGCGTCACCATCGTCTCCGCCGACAAGGACCTGATGCAGCTCGTCGCCCCCGGCATCGACATGTACGACACGCTGAAGGCCCGCCGCATCGGCCCGGACGAGGTGTTCGAGAAGTTCGGCGTCGCGCCCGACCGGGTGATCGACGTGCAGGCGCTGGCCGGCGATTCGGTGGACAACGTGCCGGGCGCGCCGGGGATCGGGATCAAGACCGCCGCGGCGCTGATCCAGGAATACGGCGACCTCGACAGCCTGCTGGAGCGGGCGGCCGAGATCAGGCAGCCCAGGCGCCGCGAGACGCTGCAGGCCTTCGCCGACCAGATCCGCCTGTCCCGCGATCTGGTGACGCTGAAATGCGACACGCCGGTCGAGGACCCGCTCGAGGCGCTCGAGGTCCGCGAGCCGAACCCGCAGATGCTGCTCGACTTCCTCGCCCGGATGGAGTTCCGCACCCTGGCGGCGCGGGTCGCGGCCAAGGCGGGCATCGACCCCGCACCGCCGGCGCAAGTCGCCCCCGGAGGCGCCCCGACCCCGCTTGAGCACGCCGCGACGGGCGGCGCCGAGGCCGGGATCCCGGTGATGCCGCCCATCGACCGGTCGCGCTACGAGATCCTGCGCGACGCCGCCCGGCTCCGGGCCTGGGTCGCGCGCATCCGCGACCTCGGCGCGGTGGCGATCGACACCGAGACCACGGCGCTCGACGAGATGCGCGCGGAGCTGGTCGGCGTGTCGCTCTGCGTCGGGCCGGGCGAGGCGGCCTATCTGCCGCTCGGCCATGTCGCCGGCCGCGGCGACCTGTTCGGCGCGGCGGCCCGGCTGGACGGCCAGATGGACCCGGACGAGGCGCTGGCGATCCTGAAGCCGGCGCTGGAGGACCCCAGCGTCCTCAAGATCGGCCAGAACATGAAATACGACGCCAAGATCCTCGCGCGGCGCGGCATCGACGTGGCGCCGATCGACGACACGATGCTGATTTCCTACGCGATGCACGCCGGCCTGCACAACCACGGCATGGACCTGCTGTCGCGCGAGTACCTCGGCCACGAGCCGATCCCGATCAAGTCGCTGCTCTCGCGGGACGTGAAGACCTTCGACCTGGTCCCGATCGAGCAGGCGGCGCCCTACGCCGCCGAGGACGCCGAGATCACCTGGCGGCTGTGGCGGGTGCTGAAGCCGCGCCTGCCCTTCGCGCGGGTGACCCGGGTCTACGAGACGATGGAGCGGCCGCTGGTGCCGGTGCTGGCCGAGATGGAGATGCACGGGATCCGGGTCGACCGCGCGCATCTGTCGCGGATGTCCGGGGCCTTCGCCCAGAAGATGGCGGCGCTCGAGGACGAGATCCAGACCCTCGCCGGCGGCCGCTTCAACGTCGGCTCGCCCAAGCAGCTCGGCGAGGTGCTGTTCGACCAGATGGGCCTGCCCGGCGGCAGGAAGGGCAAGACCGGCGCCTACGCCACCGGCGCGGACGTGCTGGAGGAGCTGGCGGCGCAGGGGCACGAGCTGCCGGCGCGCGTGCTGGACTGGCGGCTGATCGCCAAGCTGAAATCGACCTACACCGACACGCTGCAACAGGCGATCAACCCGGAAACCGGCCGGGTGCACACCTCCTATTCGATCACCGGCGCCGCCACCGGGCGCATCGCCTCGACCGATCCCAACCTCCAGAACATCCCGATCCGCACCGAGGAGGGCCGCCGGATCCGCGAGGCCTTCGTCGCCGACCCGGGCAACCTGCTGGTCTCGCTCGACTACAGCCAGATCGAGCTGCGCATCCTCGCGCATGTCGCCGACATCCCGGCGCTGAAGGAGGCGTTCCGCCAGGGGCTCGACATCCACGCGATGACGGCGTCCGAGATGTTCGGCGTGCCGATCGAGGGCATGCCGGCCCATATCCGCCGGCAGGCCAAGGCGATCAACTTCGGGGTGATCTACGGCATCTCGGCCTTCGGGCTCGCCAACAACCTGCGCATCCCGCGCGAGGACGCCAAGCGCTTCATCGACGCCTATTTCGAGCGGTTTCCCGGGATCCGGGCCTACATGGACCGCACCGTCGCCTTCGCCAAGAAGCACGGCCATGTCGAGACCCTGTTCGGCCGGCGCATCCACACGCCCGAGATCAACGCGCGCGGCCCGCACGCCGGTTTCGCCCAGCGCGCCGCGATCAACGCGCCGATCCAGGGCTCGGCGGCGGACATCATCCGCCGCGCGATGATCCGGGTGCCGGGCGCGATCCGCGGGCTGCCGGCGAAGATGCTGCTGCAGGTCCACGACGAGCTGCTGTTCGAGGTTGCCGAGGATGCGGTGGACGAGACCATCGCCCGGGTGCGCCGGGTGATGGAGGGCGCGGCGATGCCCGCGGTGGAGCTGTCGGCGCCGCTGGTGGTGGACGCCGGGCGCGGGCCGAACTGGGCCGCCGCGCATTGAGTCGCAGATTGCGTCAAACTTGACACGATCGCCAAATAAACGGGCAGGACGCGGCGTTATCGATTTGACTCGATGGCCGGCCTTCCCCAGCGTCCTCATCGAGAAAACGCCCCGGGTTGGGCGGTTTGTAGGTGGGAGTGTACAATGGGAAATGGGATCGCGTCGCGGCTGAAGGCGCTGACCGTGGCCGTGGTGACGGTGGCGGGCGCGGCGCTCGCCGGATCGGCGGGGGCCGTGACGATCTCGGAAGGGGTCCGGCTCGACAAGGGCATCGCGCTCGATCTGTCGCGTGTCGGGGCCTGCGCGAATTCGGGCGCCTTCGGCACGAACGTCGGCAACTTCTCCGGCGCCGGCGCGCCGGGCAGCGGCGGCGCGTCCTGCGGCGACAGGACCGCGCTGCAGGTGAAGGACGAAGCGACGCCGTTTCCCTACGGCCGGTTCAACCCCAGCGGCGGCAAGTGGATCGATTCGAACGACCTCGCCTTCGTCAGCTGGGAGATGAACACGCCGAAGCCGCTCAAGGCCTTCAGCTTCGCCCTCGTCGACGCCCATGACCAGGCCAACAGCCATTTCACCTTCACGGTCGATGATGCGGTCTTCAGCATCGACGAGCGCGAGGCCAACGGCACGCTGCACTGGATCACCGTGCTGTTCGACCGGCCGACCACCAACGCCACGATCCAGATCTCGACGCGGCTGAACGACGGCTACGGCATTTCCGACGTCCGCGTGGCGCCGGTGCCGCTGCCGCCCGCGCTGGCGCTGATGGCGGTCGGGATCGCGGGCTTCGGCGCGCTGCGGCTGCGGCGGTCGCGCGCCGCCTGACGCCTGACGCCGGGCCCTCGCGGCCCGGCGGGCCGCGCGGCCTCAAGGAGACCCCTGCAGAAGCCGCAGGCCGGCATTCGGCGCCCCGTTCACACCTGTTTCGGAAGTGTGAACGTAGCGCGAATATCGTAGCTATATCAGCAGGTTAGGCGTCCGTGCACGCGTGCACAGCCGC
>CAYTMB010000276.1:0-3868 GCA_964438465.1 uncultured Rhodovulum sp.
AGATCCCGGTGATCTCGCTGACCGACCTCGGCATCGTCCGCGATGTCGCCTGGGAGGATGACACCCTCGTCGTCACCGTGACGCCGACCTATTCCGGCTGCCCGGCGACCGCGATCATCAACCTCGACATCGAGACCGCCCTGCGCGCCCGCGGCGTCGAGAAGCTGGTCCTCCGCCGCCAGCTCTCGCCGCCCTGGACCACCGACTGGATCAGCGCCGAGGGCCGCGACAAGCTGCGCGCCTACGGCATCGCCCCGCCCATCGACGGCAGCGCCGCCGACGGCCGCCTGATGGGCCGGGTCAACCGGATGGCGGGCGGCAACCTCGCCGTCGCCTGCCCGCGCTGCGGCTCGGCCCATACCGAGAAGGTCAGCCAGTTCGGCTCGACCCCCTGCAAGGCCAGCTACCGCTGCGCCGACTGCCTCGAACCCTTCGACTACTTCAAATGCATCTGAACGGATCCCGGAGACAGCCGATGGCGCGCTTCCATACCCTTGACGTCACCGAGGTCCGCCGCGAGACCCGCGACGCGGTCGTGGTCACCCTGCGCCCCCGCGACGAGGACCGCGCGCTGTTCGACTTCACCCAGGGCCAGTACCTGACCTTCCGCCGCCGCTTCGACGACGAGGAGCTGCGCCGCAGCTACTCGATCTGCGCCGGCCGCGACGACGGCTTCCTCCAGGTCGGCATCAAGCGCGTCGACGGCGGCGCCTTCTCGACCTGGGCGAACGAGAACCTGAAACCCGGCGACGCGCTCGAAGCCATGCCGCCGATGGGCGCCTTCCACACCGCGATCGACCCCGCGACCGCCAGGCATTACCTCGGCTTCGCCGGCGGCAGCGGCATCACCCCGCTGCTCTCGATCATCAAGACCACGCTCGCCCGCGAGCCGAAATCGCGCTTCACGCTGGTCTACGCCAACCGCCAGATCAGCTCGATCATGTTCCGGGAGGATCTGGAGGACCTGAAGAACCTCCACCTCGGCCGGCTCTCGGTCATCCATGTGCTGGAAAGCGAGGCCCAGGACATCGACCTCTTCACCGGCCGGATCGACGCCGCCAAATGCGCGGCGCTGTTCCGCTCCTGGATCGACCCGACCGCGATCGCCACCGCCTTCATCTGCGGCCCGGAGCCGATGATGCTGGCCATCGCCGCCGCGCTGCGCGAGCACGGCCTGACCGACGCCCAGATCAAGTTCGAGCTCTTCGCCTCCGGCCAGCCCGGCCGCGCCCGCGCCCGCGCCGCCAGCACTGCGGCCGCGACCTCGAACTCCACCACCGAGGCGACCGTCACCCTCGACGGCGCCACCCGCAGCTTCCGCATGCCGAAGCAGGGCCAGAGCCTGCTCGACGCCGCGCTGGAGGCGAACCTCGACGCGCCCTACGCCTGCAAGGCCGGCGTCTGCTCGACCTGCCGCGCCCGCGTGCTGGAGGGCGAGACCGAGATGGCGGTGAACCACGCGCTGGAGGACTACGAGGTCCGCCAGGGCTACGTGCTCACCTGCCAGTGCTTCCCGCTGAGCGACAAGGTCGTCGTCAGCTACGACCAGTGAACGAGGATCCCCCGATGTCCGACGCGACCACCGATCCGACCGACGCCGCCGAAGGCGCCATGCCGATCGAGGACTACCTCGCGCAAGGCGGCGTGCTGACCTCGCCGGGCAACGTCCCGGCCCGCTACCGCGGCGAGCTGCTGCGGCTGATGGCGACCTTCGTCGACAGCGAGCTCGCCGGCTCGGCCGGCTTCGCCGACGTGATCAACGCGGCGCCCGGCATCAAGAGCCGCATCGCCGCCGCCCGCATCGTGCTGGAGAAGGCCGACCACGCCGAACGGGTGCTGCGGCTGATGGGCGACTTCGGCGCCGACGAGGGCCGCTACGCCGTCCACCACCCCTGGGCCGCCCGGCTGGCCCGCGACGCCAGCCTCGGCCAGGCGCGGCACGGCGGCGACATGCGCCTCGCGGTGTTCCACTACCCGCTCGACGGCTGGACCGACGCCGTGACGATGAACGTGCTGCAGGGCCTCGCCACCACCATCCAGCTCGACGAACTCGCCCGCGTCTCCTACCAGCCGCTCGCCGAGGTCTTCCGCGCCATCGCCCCGCGCGAGACCCGGCACATGGAGCTGGGGCTCGAGGGCCTGACCGACATCGCCGGCTCCGAGCCCGGCCGCGCCGCCGCCCGCGAGGCCATCGCCTACTGGACGCCGCGCGTCGCCGACAGCTTCGGCGCGGCGGCCTCGACGCGCTTCGACACGCTCCGCCGCTTCGGCCTGCGCCACCGCCCCAACGCGGCGCTGCTCGCCGACTGGACCGCGCAGCTCCGCGACCGCCTCGCCCCGCTCGGCCTGACCTGAGGACCTGACCCGATGAACGCCCCGCTCCGCGCCCCCCGGCGCCTCGAAAGCTACGTCGGCGGCCGCTGGGCGCGCGGCGCCCGCGACGGCGCCACGCTGCTCGACGCCGCCACCGGCGCGCCGGTCGCGACCATCGATTCCACCGGGATCGACTTCGCCGCCGCGCTCGCGCACGGCCGCGAGACCGGCGGCCCGGCGCTGCGCCGGATGACCTTCCACGAGCGCGCGGCGATGCTGAAGGCGCTCGGCCAGGCGCTGATGGCGGTGAAGGAGGACCTCTACGCCGAGAGCCGCGCCACCGGGGCCACCCGCGCCGACGGCTGGGTCGACATCGAGGGCGGCATCGGCACGCTCCTGTCCTACGCCTCCAAGGCCCGGCGCGAACTGCCCAACACCCGCGTCCTGACCGACGGCGACGTCGAGGCGCTGTCGCGGGACGCCACCTTCTCCGCCCAGCACATCCTGACCCCGCTGACCGGGGTGGCCGTCCATATCAACGCCTTCAACTTCCCCGTCTGGGGCATGCTGGAGAAGATCGCGCCGACCCTGATCGCCGGCGTGCCGACGCTGGTCAAGCCGGCGAGCCAGACCGCCTACCTGACCGAACTCGCCGTCCGCCGGATCGTCGAGACCGGCATCCTGCCCGAGGGCGCGCTGCAGCTCGTCTCCGGCTCGGTCGGCGACCTGCTCGACCACGTCACCGGCCAGGACGCCGTCACCTTCACCGGCTCGGCCGCCACGGGGCGCAAGCTGAAGTCGCATCCCGCGATCGTCGAGAACGCGACCCGCTTCACGATGGAGGCCGACAGCCTCAACGCCGCGATCCTCGGCCCCGACGCCGGCCCCGGGACGCCCGAGTTCGACCTCTTCGTGAAGGAGGTCGCCCGCGAGATGACGGTGAAGGCGGGCCAGAAATGCACCGCCATCCGCCGCGTCATAGCACCCCGCGCCTGCACCGACGCGCTGGTCGCCGCGCTCGGCGACCGGCTGGCGAAGACCGCGCTCGGCGACCCCGCCGACGAGGCCGTGCGCATGGGTCCGCTCGCCAGCCTCGACCAGCGCCGCGAGGTCCGCGAGCGCATCCGCGATCTGGCGCAGGAGGCCGAGATCGTCGCCGGCGACCCCGACGCCGTGCGGGTCGTCTCCGGCGACCCGGAACTCGGCGCCTTCCTCAACCCGGTGGTGCTCTACTGCGCGGCGCCGCTGACCGCCAACGCCGTCCACGACGTCGAGGCCTTCGGCCCGGTCGCCACCGTCATGCCCTACGACGATCTCGACGAGGCCGTCGCCCTCGCCCGCCGCGGCAAGGGCAGCCTCGTCGCCTCGGTCTTCACCAACGACAAGGCGGTGGCCGAGGAAGCCGTGCTCGGCCTCGCGCCGTTCCACGGCCGGGTGATGATCGGCAACCGCCTCAGCGCGAAGACCTCCACCGGCCACGGCTCGCCGCTGCCCGTGCTGGTCCACGGCGGCCCCGGCCGCGCCGGCGGCGGCGAGGAGATGGGCGGCGTGCGCG
>CAYTMB010000277.1:0-3866 GCA_964438465.1 uncultured Rhodovulum sp.
TGTTCTACCCGGTGCAGTACGAGGGCCAGGAGAGCCAGAGGAACGTCTTCTACACCGGCGCGGCGCCGAACCAGCAGGCGATCCCGGCGGTCGACTACCTGATGAACGAGGAGGGCGTCGAGCGCTGGGTGCTCGCCGGCACCGACTACGTCTATCCGCGGACGACGAACCAGATCCTCGAGGCCTACCTCAAGCAGAACGGGGTCGCGGCCGAGGACATCATGGTCAACTACACGCCGTTCGGCCATTCCGACTGGCAGACCATCGTCTCCGACATCAAGGCGTTCGGATCGGCCGGCAAGAAGACCGCGGTGGTCTCGACGATCAACGGCGACGCCAACGTGCCGTTCTACAAGGAGCTCGGCAACCAGGGCATCTCGGCCGAGGACATCCCCGTCGTCGCCTTCTCGGTCGGCGAGGAGGAGCTCGCCGGCCTCGACACCGCGCCGCTGGTCGGGCACCTCGCGGCCTGGAACTACTTCATGTCGGTCGACACGCCGGAGAACGAGGCGTTCATCGGCAAGTGGCACGCGTTCATCGGCAGCGAGGACCGCGTCACCAACGACCCGATGGAAGCCCACTACATCGGCTTCAACATGTGGGTGAAGGCGGTCGAGGCGGCGGGCACCACCGACCCCGACGCGGTGATCCCGGCGATGGACGGGGTCGCGGTCCCGAACCTCACCGGCGGCCTGTCGGCGATGAGCTCGAACCACCACATCACCAAGCCGGTGCTGATCGGCGAGATCCGCGACGACGGCCAGTTCGACGTGGTGTGGGAGACGAGCGGTCTCGTCCTCGGCGACGAGTGGTCGGACTACCTGCCCGAGTCGGCCGACCTGATCGGCGTCTGGCGCGAGCCGCTCGGCTGCGGGAACTTCAACGCCAGGACCGGCGAGTGCGGCGGCGTCACCAACTGAGCCGAGAGCGACGGGGTGCGGGACCGCTTCCCGCGCCCCGCTTCCTGCGACCCCGGGGACGGCCCATGCGCATCATCAGCCTGATCTTCCTCTGCCTGACCCTCGCGGCCGGCGCCGCGACGGCGCAGACGCTCGAGGAGCTGATCGGCCGGCTGCCCGACGGCACCTTCAACCAGCGCGCCGCGGTCGTCGCCGAGATCGCCGCCACCGGCGACCCGCGCGCCGCGGCGGTGCTCGAGGCGCTCGGCGCCGGCGAGCTGCACCAGCGCACCGAGGACGGCGCCATCGTCCGCGTCACCGGCCGCGGCGCGCGGGCGCAGGGCTTCGACGCGCTGACCGGCGCCGCGCTCGGGCCGGTGGCGGCGCGCTCGACCGAGGCGATCCGGGTCAACAACGCGCTGCGCCGGGCGGTCCGCTCGGCGCTGGCGACGCTGACGCTGCTGGACCCGAGCCCGGCCAAGCGGATGGTCGCGGCGGCCGAGGCCTTCAAGAACCCCGACCCCGAGGCGGTCGCCGCCCTCGACGCCGCGCTGGCCGAGGAGACCGACGCCGGCGTGCGCGCGATGATGGAGGCGGCGCGCGCCTCGTCGGTGCTGGCCGGCACCGCCGAGCCTGCGGCCAGGGTCGCGGCGGTCGCCGTCGTTGCCGGCCGCGGCCGCGAGGCGCTGCCGCTGCTGACGCCGCTGACCGGCGCCGACGAGCCGGCCGTCGTCGCCGCCGCCGAGGCGGCGATCGCCGAGATCGAGCGCCGGCAGGCGATGTGGGACCTCGGGCAGAACGTCTGGTTCGGCCTGTCGCTCGGCTCGGTGCTGCTCCTGGCCGCGGTCGGCCTCGCCATCACCTTCGGGGTGATGGGCGTCATCAACATGGCGCACGGCGAGCTGATCATGCTCGGGGCCTACACGACGTTCCTCACCCAGCAGGTGATCCGCACCTACGCGCCCGGCCTCTTCGACTGGTCGATCCCGATCGCGGTGCCCGCCGCCTTCCTCGTCGCCGGCGGCGTCGGCGTCGCCATCGAGCGCGGCATCGTCCGCCACCTCTACGGCCGGCCGCTCGAGACCCTGCTCGCCACCTGGGGCGTCAGCCTGATCCTCCAGCAGACGGTGCGCTCGATCTTCGGGCCGACCAACCGCGAGGTCGGCAACCCGTCGTGGATGTCGGGCTCGTTCCCGGTCGGCGAGATGCTGATCACCTGGAACCGCTTCGTCATCATCCTGTTCGCGCTGGCCGTATTCGCCGGGCTCCTGATCCTCCTCAAGCGCACGCTCTTCGGGTTGCAGATGCGGGCCGTCACCCAGAACCGGGCGATGGCCGCCGAGATGGGCATCCGCACCGCGCGCGTCGACGCGCTGACCTTCGGCCTCGGCGCCGGCATCGCCGGGCTGGCCGGGGTGGCGCTCAGCCAGATCGACAACGTCTCGCCGAACCTCGGGCAGGCCTACATCATCGACAGCTTCCTCGTGGTGGTGTTCGGCGGCGCCGGCAACCTCTGGGGCACCTTCGCCGCGGCCTTCTCGCTCGGCATCGCCAACAAGTTCCTCGAGCCCTTCGCCGGGGCGGTGCTCGGCAAGATCCTGATCCTCGTCTTCATCATCCTGTTCATCCAGAAGCGCCCGCGCGGCCTCTTCCCGCAGCGCGGCCGGGCGGTGGAGGCCTGAGATGAAGGACAGCCTGATCGACCGGCGCACCGGGGTCTTCCTCGCCCTCCTCTTCGTCGCCGTGGTGCTGGTGCCGGTCGGCAACCTCGTCGTCGCCCCCGGCGAGGCCGGCCACGTGCCGAGCCACATCGTCGCGCTGCTCGGCAAGTACCTGACCTACGCGCTGCTCGCGGTGGCGCTCGACCTGGTCTGGGGCTACGCCGGCATCCTGTCGCTCGGCCACGGCGCCTTCTTCGCGCTTGGCGGCTACGCGATGGGCATGCACATGATGCGCGAGATCGGCGACCGCGGCGTCTACGCCAACCCGGTGCTGCCCGACTTCATGGTGTTCCTCTCCTACACCGAGCTGCCGTGGTTCTGGCACGGCTTCGACACGTTCTGGTTCGCCTGCCTGATGGTGCTGCTGGTGCCGGGACTGCTCGCCTTCGTCTTCGGCTGGTTCGCCTTCCGCAGCCGGGTCACCGGCGTCTACCTGTCGATCATGACCCAGGCGATGACCTATGCGCTGCTGCTCGCCTTCTTCCGCAACGAGATGGGCTTCGGCGGCAACAACGGCCTGACCGACTTCCGCGACGTGCTCGGCTTCCCGCTCTCGGCGGACACGACGCGGGCCGGGCTCTTCGTGCTCTCGGGGCTGGCACTCGCCTTCGGCATCGTGCTCGGGCGGTGGATCACCAACGGCCGGTTCGGCAAGGTGCTGGTCGGGGTGCGCGACGCCGAGAGCCGGACGCGTTTCCTCGGCTACCGGGTCGAGCACTACAAGCTGTTCGTCTTCACCGTCTCGGCGATGATGGCGGGGGTCGCCGGCGCGCTCTATGTGCCGCAGGTCGGCATCATCAACCCCGGGGAGTTCTCGCCGGCGAACTCGATCGTCATCGTGATCTGGGTGGCGCTGGGCGGGCGCGGCACGCTGGTCGGCGCGGCGCTCGGGGCGCTGATCGTCGCGGCGGTCGAAAGCTGGCTGACCGCCGCGATGCCGAACGCCTGGACCTTCGCGCTCGGGGCGATGTTCATCCTGGTGACGCTGTTCCTGCCCAAAGGCGTGCTCGGCCTGATCGAGGGCCTGCGCAAACCCAAGGCCGGGCCGCAGGCCCTGGCCGCGCCCGAGCCGGCGGAGTAGGCGCGATGAAGGAGACCAAGCTCTACCTCAACAACGTCCACCGCGCCTTCGACGGCTACAAGGCGATCAACGGCCTGTCGCTGGTCATCGCCGAGGGCGAGATGCGCGCGGTGGTCGGCCCCAACGGCGCCGGCAAGACCACGATGCTCGACATCATCACCGGCA
>CAYTMB010000278.1:0-1581 GCA_964438465.1 uncultured Rhodovulum sp.
TGATGCAGCCCCGCCCCCGGCCCGGTCCCGAGAAAGACATAGGCCCCCGGCCGCGCCTCCAGCATGTAGGCGAAATCCTCCGCCCCCATCTCCGGGCGGCGGTCGCCGTCGACCCGGGCGGCGCCGACCACCTCCGCGGCGACCGCGACGGCGAAGGCGGTCTCGGCGGGATCGTTGCGGGTGACCGGATAGCCGCGCTCGTAGTCGAGATCCGCGGCGACGCCATGCGCGGCGGCCGTCGCCTCGACCGCGCGCGCGATCTCCACGGCGATCGCGTCGCGCACCGCCGCGTCCAGCGTGCGCACCGTGCCGCCCAGCCTGGCCGTGGCGGGCACGATGTTGCTCGCGGTCCCCGCCTGCAGGATCGTCAGCGACAGCACCGCCGGCGCCAGCGGATCGACCGTCCGCGCCGGGATCGCGTACAGCACCTGCGCCAGCGCCACCGCGGCGGCCACCGGATCGACGCAGTCATGCGGAAACGCCGCATGGCCGCCGCGCCCGGTCAGGGTGATCTCGAACTGGTCGGTCGCGGCCATCAGCCCGCCCGGCCGGGTCTCGATCCGGCCGAAGTCGATCCCCGGCACGTTGTGCAGCCCGAACACCCGGCCGATGCCGAAGCGCTCCATGATCCCCTCCTCGACCATCACCCGCGCCCCGCCCGACATCTCCTCGGAGGGCTGGAAGATCAGCGCCACGGTCCCGGCGAAGTTGCGGGTCTCGGCGAGATAGCGCGCCGCGCCGAGCAGGATGGTGGTGTGCCCGTCATGGCCGCAGGCGTGCATCACCCCCGGCCGCCGCGAGCGCCAGGGCGCGTCGCCGGCCTCCTCGATCGGCAGCGCGTCCATGTCGGCGCGCAGGCCGACGGTCGGGCCCGGCGCCCGGCCGCGGATCAGCGCGACGATGCCGGTCCTGGCGATGCCCTCGTGGATCTCGTCGACCCCGATCTCGCGCAGCCGCTCGGCCACGAAAGCCGCGGTCTCGTGCAGGTCGAAGTCGAGCTCGGGGATCGTATGCAGGTGCCGCCGCCAGGCGGTCATGTCGGTCTCGAATTCCGCAATCCTGTTGATCACCGCCACGGCCGCACCCTCCTGGTTTCGCGCATTGGAAACCGCGCGGGCGGCTGCGTCAATCGCCGTGGTCGCGCCGCGCGCGCCCGGTCCGCCGCCGCGAATCGCCTTGCCGCCAAGGTCCGCCGATGATAGAATCACATTCATATACATAGTCGTCATCGGCGCAATTTCGCGCCGCCGCCTATTGGCATCGAAACCTTTGACGGATTGCGCTTGCGACTTCCTGACAACGGAGGGGTGCAAATGAGTTGGCTTGGCTGGGAGAGTCTCGGAGGCGTGCTCACATCGGGACCGGGCGTCAGTTCCTGGGCCTCGGGTCGCCTGGACGTCTTCGTGCGCGGCACCGACAGCGCGCTGTGGCACAAGTGGTTCGACCGCGGCTGGAGCGGCTGGGAGAGCCTCGGCGGCCTGCTGACCTCCGAGCCCGCGGTCTGCTCCTGGGCCTCCGGACGGCTCGACGTCTTCGTGCGCGGCACCGACAGCGCGCTGTGGCACAAGTGGTTCGACCGCG
>CAYTMB010000278.1:1681-3858 GCA_964438465.1 uncultured Rhodovulum sp.
GCACCGACAGCGCGCTGTGGCACAAGTGGTTCGACCGCGGCTGGAGCGGCTGGGAAAGCCTCGGCGGCCTGCTGACCTCCGGTCCGGGCGCGGTGTCCTGGGGCAACGGCCGCATCGACGTCTTCGTCGCCGGCACCGACAGCGCGCTGTGGCACAAATGGTTCCAGGGCGGCTGGAGCGGCTGGGAGAGCCTCGGCGGCCTGCTGACGTCGACGCCGACGGTGTCCTCCTGGGACCCCGGCCGGCTCGACGTCTTCGTCGCCGGGACCAACAGCCACATGTGGCACAAGTGGTTCGCCGGCGGCTGGAGCGGCTGGGAGGACCTCGGCGGCATCCTGACCAGCGCGCCGTCCGCGGCGTCCTGGGGCACGAACCGGATCGACGCCTTCGTGTCGGGAACCGACAGCGCGCTGTGGCACAAATGGTGGGCGACGGTCCCGACCGTGCGGCTGCACGCGAAGGTGCTGACCCAGCCGAACATCCCGGTGAACACCATGGTCCAGCGGATGCGCGAGGTCTACGGCGCGGTCGGGATCGCGGTGGAGCTCGCCTCCACCGAGACCCTGAACCTGCCCGCGCTCAACGACTGCGACGTCGGGGCCTGCACGCTCGGCAACACCACCGGCGAGCAGAACCAGCTCTTCGCGAACCGCAACAACGCCGGGGCGAACGACGTGGTGGTCTATTTCGTCCGCTCCACGGTGCCGCCGTTCAACGGCTGCGCCGCGCATCCGGCCGGCCGGCCGGGCGCGGTGGTGGCGCAGGGCGCCACGCAATGGACGCTGGCGCACGAGGTCGGGCATGTGCTCGGTCTCTTCCACGTCAACAACAACGACCTGCTGATGACGGGCAACGGCACCGGCAACATCACCAATCCTCCGCCGGATCTCGGCGCGGGCGAAGTGACGACGATGCTGAACAGCCCGCTCACCATCGACATCTAGGAGGACGTCATGGCCGTCACGATGAAGGACGTCCGCGCCGCGCTGGACCCCGAGGAGCCCGACTACGACAAGGCCGCCGAGCTCGGCCCCGACGCGCTGCCGCATCTCCAGGAGCTGGTCTCGTCGGCCGACGCCATGCTGGCGTCGAAGGCGACCTATCTCGCCAGCATGATCGCCGACGACCGCGCGGTGGATGTGGTCGAGACGGCCGCGCGCAGCAGCGAGCCGATCGTGCGGGTCGCCGCGGCGGCGGCCGTGGGCAACCTCGCCGCCGTCCCGGCCGAAGGCGTGCTGCGCGATCTGGCCGCGGACGCCGACCCCGGCGTGCGCAAGGTCGCGCGCGGCCGCGGCGGCATCGACGAGCGGCCGGGCCAGCCGCGCGCCGGGCGCGCGCCGGCCGGGTCCGGCCTGATGCCGGGCGAAGAACCGGGCCCCGCCGGGCCCTCGGGCGGACGCATGCCGGGCGAAGGCGGCGGCGACGCGGCTGGCGGCGGCATGCCCGGCGGCGGCGGCATGGCGGACGGCGGCGGCGACGCGCCGCGCGAAGGCGGCAAGGCGAAGCGCGCCCCGAAGAAGGGCGAGATGCCCGGCTGACCGGCGGACGCGGCGCGGCCGGGACGCAGCGGCGCCTTCCCCGCGCCGTCGCGGGCGGCTAGGCTCGCGCCATGCCCGATTCCGCGCCGCCGCCCGACGACCTGATCCCGGACCGGGGCGCCGGCCTCGCGCGGCTGGTCGCGATCATGGCGCGGCTGCGCGATCCCGAGCGCGGCTGTCCATGGGACGTGGCGCAGGACTTCGACACGATCGCGCCCTACACCATCGAGGAGGCCTACGAGGTCGCCGAAGCCATCGCCCGGCGCGACATGGCCGACCTCTGCGACGAGCTCGGCGACCTGCTGCTGCAGGTGGTCTACCACGCCCGCATGGCCGAGGAGGCCGGCGCCTTCGCGCTGCCCGAGGTGATCGAGGCGATCGGCGACAAGATGGTCCGCCGCCACCCGCATGTCTTCGGCGCCGAGAGCCGCGACAAGACGCCCGAGCAGCAGACCCGCGACTGGGAGACGATCAAGGCCGCCGAGCGCGCCGGCCGGCCGCGGACATCGAGCGCGCTCGACGGGGTGACGCCCGGCCTGCCGGCGCTGACCCGCGCGGTCAAGTTGCAGAACCGCGCCGCCCGCGTCGGCTTCGACTGGCCCGACGCCGGCGCGGTGCTCGACAAGATCGCCGAGGAGA
>CAYTMB010000279.1:0-3854 GCA_964438465.1 uncultured Rhodovulum sp.
GCAGCGCGCCGCGCGCGGACCGGCGCAACCAGCGCGACCGCGACGCGGCGCACAGGTCCGCGAGGCGCCTTGGCCGGCGCGCGGTCTCCAGTGAGGCGAAGGGCGGTCGCGCCCCGGCGAAGTCCGCCCCCCGTCCGCCGGGGAACGCGACCGCGGCGCGCGGGCTGGGCCGCGCGCCGAAGCTCAGGACGCGGTTTCGACCGGCGCGGCCGGCGCGCTGCGCGAGCTGGTCGGACCCGAGATGCGGGCGGGCTGGTGGCCCGCCTGGGCGATCGGATCGTCCTGGCGCTGGACCGAGCCCTCGAAATGCGCGCCGTTCTCGATGGCGATGGTCTTGTGCACGATGTCGCCCTCGACCCGCGCCGTCGCGGACAGCCGGATCTTGAGGCCGCGCAGCCGGCCGACGACGCGGCCGTGCACCACCACCTCTTCCGCCACGACCTCGCCGCGGATCGTCGCGCTCTCGCCGACGATCACCACCTGCGAGCGCACGTCGCCGTCGATGGTGCCCTCGATCTGGATGTCGCCGCTCGACTTGATGTTGCCGGTGATGGTGATGTCCGAGGAGAGCACCGAAGCCGCGGGCTTGGGCGCCGCCGGCGCCGAGGGCGCGAAGCTCGCGCGCGGCTCGGGCGCCTCGGCGAAGCCGGACGGCGTCGTCGAGGGTTGCGGCACGGTGTCGGGGCGAGACTTAGAAAACATCCTTGGCGGCCTCCACGTAGGTCATCGGGTTCACCGGGCGGCCGTTCAGGCGCACCTCGTAGTGGAGATGTACGCCCGTGACGCGCCCCGTGCGTCCCATATCACCGATCTGGTCGCCGCGCGAGACCTGTTGGCCGATCTTCACCCGGATGCGGCTCTGGTGGGCGTAGACGGTCTCGAAGCCGAATTCGTGCTGGATTCGCACGACGTTGCCGTAACCGCTCTCGGCCCCGGCGCTGGTCACCACGCCGTCGGCGGTGGCGTAGATCGGCGTGCCGGTCGGGGCGGCGAAATCGACGCCCGCGTGCATGCGCCGGCCGGCGCCCTTGGGGTCGCGGCGATAGCCGAAATTCGAGGTGAAGCGGTGCGCCGCCTTGACCGGCATCGCATAGGGCACCTTGCCGACGGCGATGCGCAGCAGGTTCATCCGGTCGATGTCGATCATCAGCTCGTCGAACCTGGTCGCGGTTTCGGCGGCGGCGCCGGGAAACGACTTGGTGCTGACGCCGATCGGCACCAGCGGGCCGCCCTGGCCGGAATAGGCCGGGCGCATCTTGGCGAGCACGCTGTCGACGTCGAGCTCGGTCTTCTGCAGCATCCCCTCCAGCGGGCCGAAGGCGGCGGCGACCGCGTCCTTGAGCTGGTCGATCATCTCCTCCTGGCGGCGGGTGGTCACCTTGAGCTCGAGTTCGGCGGCGGCGAGGTCGCTGGCGAGCTCGGCGCGTTCGGTCTGCGCCGCGTCGCGGGAGGCGGCCGCGGCGCTGAGCGCGCCGGTCACCGCCTGGAGCGTTTCGGTCAGGTCGGCGTCCGAGCCGCCGGCGGCGAGGCGCGCGCTGGCCGCGTCGATCTGGTCGAGCAATTCGTCGTTGGCGGCGGCGACGGCGTCGCGCTCGGCGACGGCCGCGCCGAGGCGGCCGCGCGTCAGGTCGAGCGAGGTCGCGAGTTCGCGGCGCTCCTCGATGGCGCGCAGCAGTTCGGTCTGCTGGCGGCCGATCTGCTCCATCGCGGTCTGGAAGCGGGACTGGGCCGACTGGGCTTCCGCGGCGCGCTGGTCGCGTTCTTCGGCGAGGGCGTCGAGCCGGGCGCGATAGGCCGCGTGCAGCACGCCGGTCGGGCCGGCGGCGTCGTCGGCGGCGATCCAGTCGACGGCGACGTTGGCGGTGGCGAAGGCGAAGAACCCCGCGACCGCGATCATCGATGCGACGACAAGCGCCTGCGCGCCCGAGGTCATGCGCAGATAGCGGGTTCCTTCCGACGTGTGGATGAAGATTCGCTTCTCCGGCAGCGCAGCCGAAAAAACGCCCGTCAACCCGCGCCGTCGTCCCACCATTCCCCCGCCTTCCAGTCGTTTCAGCTCGTCCGGGCCCTCTCCCGGGACCACGGGCGACTCTTAGAAACGCGGTCGGGGGATGGCAACCGAGCCGGCCGGCCTTTATTCCCGACGGCCCCGGCTCGGCGGATATCTGCTTACAGCCGGCCGGGTCAGAGCGCCCGGGCGGCCTCGAGCACCTCCTCGACATGGCCGGGGACCTTGACCTTGCGCCAGACGCGGGCGATGCGGCCGGCGGGGTCGATGAGGAAGGTGGAGCGGTCTATGCCCATGTATTTCCTGCCATACATCGACTTCTCGCCCCAGACGCCGTAGCGCTCGGCGACGTCGCCGTGCTCGTCGGAGGCGAGGATCAGGGCGAGGCCGTGCTTGTCGCGGAACTTGTCGTGGCTCTTCACGCTGTCCTTGGAGACGCCGATCACCACGGCGCCGGCGGCCTCGAACTCGGCGAGGCGGCCGGAGAAGTCGATGGCTTCGGCGGTGCAGCCCGAGGTGTCGTCCTTGGGGTAGAAATAGAGCACGACCTTGCGGCCGGCGAAGTCGGCGAGGCTGACCTGGCCGCCGCCGTCGCGGGGCAGGTCGAGGGCGGGGGCGGGCTGGCCGGGTTCGATGTCGCTCATGGGATCCTCCTGTCGCTGGCTCAGGGCTAGATACGGCGTTCGCGGGGCGGTCAAGGCCGATGCGCGCGGATCCGGGGCAAGGGGCTGAAAGCGCGCGGAAAAATCGATGCGCAGCCGATGCACGATCCATGCACGACCCATGCATGGGTTTTCCGCCTTGCTGCGGCGTTGCGGGGCGGGGACGCCGCCTGTATAGCCGCGGCCCGTGGAGACGCTGACCCTCGCCGATTTCGATTTCGACCTGCCCGAGGCGCTGATCGCGCTGCGGCCGGCGCGGCCGCGGCCGGCGTCGCGGCTGCTGGTGGCGCAGGGCGACGCCATCGCGGATTCGACCGTGGCGCGGCTGGGCGACTGGCTGCGGCCGGGGGATCTGCTGGTGTTCAACGACACGCGGGTGATCCCGGCGCGGCTGGCGGGGACGCGGGCGCGCGCTGGCGGGGCGGGGGCGCGGATCGAGGTGACGCTGATCTCGGGCGACGGCGGGCCGGTCTGGCGGGCGCTGGCGCGGCCGGGCAAGCGGCTGGCGGTCGGCGACCGCATTGCGTTCGCGGGCGGGCTGGCGGCGGAGGTGCTGGGCAGGGACGGCGCCGAGGTGGCGCTGCGCTTCGACCGGCGGGGCGGGGCGTTCGAGGCGGCGCTGGAGGGCGCGGGCGAGGTGCCGCTGCCGCCCTATATCGCCTCGCGCCGGGCGGCGGACGCGGCGGACCGCGAGGACTATCAGACGGTGTTCGCGGCAAGGCCGGGCGCGGTGGCGGCGCCGACGGCGGCGCTGCATTTCGACGAAGGGCTGCTGGCGGCGCTCGCGGCGCGGGGGATCGGGCAGGCGCGGGTGACGCTGCATGTCGGGGCGGGGACCTTCCTGCCGGTGAAGGTCGAGGACATCGCGGCGCACCGGATGCACGCGGAATGGGGCGAGATCGGGGCGGAGGCGGCGGCGGCGGTGCGCGCGGCGCGGGCGGCGGGCGGGCGGGTGATCCCGGTGGGGACCACCTCGCTGCGGGTGCTGGAGACCGCCGCGGCGGCGGGCGGGATCGCGGCCTGGCGGGGCGAAACGGAGATCTTCATCCGGCCGGGCTACCGGTTCCGGGTGGCGGACGGGCTGATGACGAATTTCCACCTGCCGAAGTCGACGCTGATGATGCTGGTCTCGGCGCTGATGGGGGTCGAGCGGATGCGGGCGGTCTATGCCCATGCCATTGCCG
>CAYTMB010000280.1:0-3831 GCA_964438465.1 uncultured Rhodovulum sp.
CTTTCCAGCCTGTTTCCAGCCAAAGAAAATCACGCCTTTTCAGACGCTTGCCCCGCCCCCGCCCAAGCCGGCGGTTTCGCGCCATTTCACCCCGAGCCACCGGACCTAAACCGACGGCCCGATCGCCGATGTGAGCGGCTCGGCCACGCCCTCCTCGGGGCGGACATGCATCTCCCCCGCGCGCGGGATATGCGGCAGCAGCACCGTCAGCAGCCCCAGCAGCGGCAGGAACGAGCACAGCCAGTAGACGAACTCGATGCCCCGGCCGTCCGCCACCCCGCCGAGCAGCGCGGCGCCGAGGCCGCCGAAGCCGAAGGCGAAGCCGAAGAACACCCCGCCGATCAGCCCGACCCGGCCCGGCACCAGCTCCTGCGCGAAGACCACGATGGCGGGAAACGCCGAGGCGAACACCACGCCGATCACCACGCTCAGGATCGCCGTCCAGAACAGCGTCGCGTAGGGCAGCAGCAGCGCGAAGGGAATCACCCCCAGGATCGAGAACCAGATCACGAACCGCGCCCCGTACCGGTCGCCGATCGGCCCGCCGATGAAGGTCCCGGCCGCCGCCGCCCCGAGGAACAGGAACAGGAACAGCTGCGCGTCGCGCACCTCGAGCCCGAACCGCTCGATGGTGAAGAAGGTGAAATAGCTCGAGATCGACGCCATGTAGACGTTCTTGGTCGCGGTCAGCAGCACCAGGATCGCCAGCGTCCAGGCCACCCGCCGCGACGGCAGCGGCAGCTTCCTGCTGACCGGCGGCCCGCCCGCGCTGCGCCGGCGATGGTTGGCGTACCACAGGCCCACCCGGCCCAGCACGACGATCCCGATCAGCGCGACCAGCGCGAACCAGGCGACGCTGGACTGGCCGAGCGGCAGCACGATGAAGGCCGCGAGCAGCGGCCCGATCGCGCTGCCGATGTTGCCGCCGACCTGGAACAGCGACTGCGCGAAACCGTGCCGCCCGCCCGAGGCCATCCGCGCCACCCTCGAGGCCTCGGGATGGAACACCGCCGAGCCGAGCCCGATCAGGCAGGCCGCGACCAGCAGCATCGGATAGCCATGCGCATTCCCCAGCAGCAGCAGCCCGACCATCGTGCTCGCCATGCCGACGGGCAGCGAATAGGGCAGCGGCCAGCGGTCGGTGACCACGCCCACCACCGGCTGCAGCATCGAGGCGGTGACCTGGAACGCCATGGTCAGGAAGCCGATCTGCACGAAGTCGAGGTCGTAGTTGGTCTTGAACAGCGGATACAGCGACGCCAGCAGCGACTGCATGATGTCGTTCAGCAGATGCCCGAAGCTGACCGCGACCAGCACCGACATCGTCGTCTTCTGCACATGGGCCTGCCCGCCCGCGCCCAACGCCACCATCATCCGTCCCTGTCGTGCATGCGAGGCGCCGGGACGCGCACCACGCGCGCCGGGCGGCCCTTCTAGGATTCGTCTTTCGTCGTCTTTCGGCCCGGCGGCGTCAAGCTCCGCCCGGCGGGCCGGCGGTCAGTTGACCGCCGGGACCATGCCGCGGTCGGCGGCGAGCTCGCGCATCCGCTTCTGCAGCTTCTCGAAGGCGCGGACCTCGATCTGGCGGATGCGCTCGCGGCTGACGTCGTATTCGCGCGACAATTCCTCCAGCGTCACCGGCTCGTCCTTCAGCCGCCGCTCGGTCAGGATGTGCCGCTCGCGCTCGTTCAGCGCGGCCATCGACGCCAGCAGCAGCTCGCGGCGGTTGTCGAGCTCGTCGCGCTCGGCATAGGCCAGCGCCTGGTCGGCGTCCTCGTCCTCCAGCCAGTCCTGCCACTCGGCGGTGCCGTCGCCGTCGCCCGAGACCTGGGCGTTGAGCGAGGCGTCCGAGCCGGCCATGCGCCGGTTCATCGAGATCACCTCGGCCTCGGTCACGCTGAGGTCATGGGCGATCCGCGCGACGTTCTCGGGGCGCAGCTCGCCCTCCTCGATGGCGCCGATCTTGTTCTTGGCCTTGCGCAGGTTGAAGAACAGCTTCTTCTGCGCCGCGGTGGTGCCCATCTTCACCAGGCTCCACGACCGCAGGATGTACTCCTGGATCGAGGCGCGGATCCACCACATCGCATAGGTGGCCAGCCGGAACCCCCGCTCGGGGTCGAAGCGCTTGACCGCCTGCATCAGCCCGACGTTCGCCTCGGAGATCACCTCGGCGGTCGGCAGGCCGTAGCCGCGGTAGCCCATCGCGATCTTCGCGGCGAGGCGCAGATGCGACGTCACCAGCTGGTGCGCCGCCTCCTTGTCGCCGTGATCGACCCAGGCCTTGGCCAGCATGTATTCCTGTTCCGGCTCCAGCATCGGGAACTTGCGGATCTCGGACAGATAGCGCGACATTCCCTGTTCGGGGGACGGCGCAGGCAGTCTTGCGTAGTTCAAATCACACCTCCGGACGGGCGGCCCGTCACCTGTTGGCGCCCATTATAGAATGCTCTACGGAATATGAAACCGATCCGTTTCATCATTCCGTCGCAACCGCTCGAGCAAATCCGCGAGATCGGGCGGCGTCGGCGCGTCGAAGCGCATCGCGGCGCCGCTGCGCGGATGCACGAACCCCAGCGAGGCCGCATGCAGCGCCTGCCGCGGAAACTCCGCCAGCGCCGGATCGGTTCCGAGCCGCCGGCGCCCGTAGACCGAATCCCCGACCAGCGGATGCCCGACATAAGCGAGATGCACCCGGATCTGGTGGGTGCGCCCGGTCTCCAGCCGGCACTCGACCAGCGCCGCGCGCGGCCGCGCCGGATCGCCGAAGCGCTCCAGCGTCCGCGCCCGCGTCACCGCCGTGCGGCCGCCCGCGGGCACCACCGCCATGCGCTTGCGGTCGGACATGCTGCGCCCGATCCGCGTCGCGATCCTGAGCCGCCCGTCGGGCTCCCAGGCCACGCCCTCGACGCCGGCGAGCCGCGGATCGGCGGCGTCGGGCGCGCCCCAGGTCACCGCGAGATAGCGCCGCTCCAGGGTATGCGCGGCGAACTGCGCGGCGAGGCCCTGATGCGCCGCGTCGTTCTTGGCCGCCACCAGCAGCCCGGAGGTGTCCTTGTCGATCCGGTGCACGATGCCGGGCCGCATCTCGCCGCCCACCCCCGACAGGCTGGCGCCGCAATGGTGCAGCAGCGCGTTGACCAGCGTGCCCGCCGGCGCGCCGGGCGCCGGATGCACCACGAGGCCGGGCGGCTTGTCGATCACGATCAGGTCGGCGTCCTCATGGACCACGACCAGCGGAATGTCCTCGGCCTCGGCGCGCGCCGGCGCCGGCGGCGGCAGCGTCAGCTCCAGCGTCGCGCCGCCGCCGATGCGAAAGCGCGGATCGACGATCTGCGCCCCGCCGGCCAGGCGCACCGCCCCCTCCAGGATCAGCGCCTGCAGCCGCGAGCGGCTGAGCCCGAGCCCGTCTGGCGCGGCGGCGGCCAAGGCCTTATCAAGCCGGTCGGAGGGTCCCGCCGCGAGCGTGATCGACAAGACCTGGGAAGGCGCTGACATGGCCGGCTTGACCTCGGGAGAACCTGGCGGGGAGACGGGACCGGAGCCGCCCGAACCCCGCGGCCTGCGCGCCCTGCGCCGGCTGGTGACGCTGCTGACGGCGACGCTGATCCTCGGCGTCATAACCGTTGTCGGCCTGCTTGTCATCCGCCTCTGGGCGCTGTCCCCCACGCCCGCCCCCGCCCTCCCCGCCGAGATCGCCCTGCCCGCCGGCGAAACCGCGCGCGCGGTCACCTTCGGAACCGGCTGGGTCGCGGTGGTGACGGCGGACGAAGGCGGCGCCGAGCGGATCCGCGTGCTCGACGCCGGCACGGGCGCCGAGCGCGCCGTCCTCGC
>CAYTMB010000281.1:0-3815 GCA_964438465.1 uncultured Rhodovulum sp.
CACCACGATGATCCGCCGCGCCTTCGAGGCGATCTCGGACATCCCGACCCGGCTGATCTGCTTCTCCGACGACATGGACGGGATGCGTAAGGTTCCCGACAACGTGCCGAACCCGGAGATGCTGCGCGAACACCTGCAGCGGCCGCTGACCGCGGTGCCCGATCCGTTCGGCGAATATCCGAGCTTCGGCGCGCACAACAACGCCATGCTGCGGCGGTTTCTCGACGCCTTCGGCTTCGAATACGAGTTCGCCAGCGCGACGGAGTATTACCGGTCCGGCAAGCTCGACGCGATCCTGCTGCGCGCGGCCGAGCGCTACGACGCGATCATGGCGGTGATGCTGGCGTCGCTGCGCGAGGAGCGGCAGCAGACCTATTCGTGTTTCCTGCCGATCTCGCCGAGCACGGGGCGGGTGCTCTATGTCCCGATGAAAGACGTCGACGGCAAGAACGGCACGATCACCTTCGACGACGAGGACGGAACCGAGGTGACCCTCCCGGTCACCGGCGGCAACGTGAAGCTGCAATGGAAGCCGGACTTCGGCGCGCGCTGGGCGGCGCTGGGCGTCGATTTCGAGATGTACGGCAAGGACCACGCGACCAACACGCCGATCTACGACGGGATCTGCGAGATCCTCGGCGGCCGGGCGCCGCAGCATTTCATCTACGAGCTGTTCCTCGACGAGACGGGGGGCAAGATCTCCAAGTCCAAGGGCAACGGGCTGTCGATGGAGGAATGGCTGACCTACGCCAGCCCCGAGTCCCTGAGCCTGTTCATGTACGGCAAGCCCAGGACCGCCAAGCGGCTGCATTTCGACGTGATCCCCAAGGCGATGGACGATCTCGCCGCGCATCAGCGGGCCTGGGTCGGGCAGGAGACGCCGGCGCGGCTGGAGAACCCGGCCTGGCACATCTTCGGCGGCCACCCGCCGGTCTCCGACATGGAGGTGCCGTATTCGATGCTGCTGAACCTCGCCAGCGCGGCCAACGCCGAGGACAAGGCGGTGCTGTGGGGCTTCATCCGCAAATACGCGCCGGAGGCGGACCCCGCGAACCACCCCGGCCTCGACGCCGCGGCGGGTTTTGCGGTGCGCTACTACAACGACATCGTGAAGGCGACCAAGACCTATCGCGCCCCCGACGCGCGCGAGGCGGCGGCGCTCGGCGACCTGCGCGACCGGCTGCGGGCCTGGAGCGGACCCGCGGATCAGGAGGCGCTGCAGGCGGAGGTCTATGCGGTCGGCCGCGAGCACGGCTTCGAGCCGCTGCGCGACTGGTTCCGCGCGATCTACGAGGTGCTGCTCGGGGCCGGACAGGGACCGCGCTTCGGCGGCTTCATCGCGCTCTACGGCGTGGCGGAGACGGCGGCGCTGATCGACGCGGCGCTGGCGGGCGAGCTGGGCGCCTGAGCCGGGGCGCGGCTTGCGCCGCGCGGCGGCCTTTGCCGCCATAGTGAGCGCGCAGGTGCGCGCAGAGTCTTTCGAGGCCGCACGCCGGAGGCGCGCGGCGCCTGCTCTCCAGGTTAGCAAACCTGAATGAAATCCCGGGCGCGCCGACCGGGGCCGCGGCGCCCGGAGGGGCGCGCGGCTCACGCGGCGCTCGCGCGTTCGGGAGGCGGGCCCGCCGCGCGGGCGGTAGCGGTTGACTAGCGCGCGCCGGCCCTCCCAATGATCGCGGCCGCATCGAGAAGGTACCCGCCCCATGATCCTGCTGAGCGCGCTCGTCGCCCTTCTGACCGCCGGGATGGCGGCGACCCATGCGGCGACCCCCGAGGCGGTCCCGCTCTACGTCATCGGGGCCGGCGTCGCGATGACGCTGATCACCTTCCTGTCGGCGCGGATCTTCGTGTTCCTGCGGATGTTCAACGCCGGCTACGCCATCGCCTTCTGCGCCTTCGCCGCCGGCTTCATCGTGTTCGGAACCGTCGGGCTGCCCGACTGGGCGCCGGGCTGGCTGCGGACGATGCAGCCCCAGCCGTTCCTCGCGCTCGCCTTCACCATCCTCGCCGCGGTCATCCTCGCGATCGCGCGCCTGCCGCTGATCGCCGAGACGGTCGGGCTGTCGGAGCCCTATTTCACCAGCCGCGATCCGAGCCGGCTCCGGTATCTCGGTTTCGCGACCCTGACCGAGGGCGGCATCGGCCGCGGGTTCCTGATCTGCATCATCCTGATCAACTTCGTGCAGACCTACCTGCTGATCCTGTTCAACACCTGGCAGGGCGCGCTGTTCGACAGCTTCCAGGACAAGGACGCCGCCGCCTTCTGGCTGCTGATCACCACCTTCCTGTTCCTGGCCGGCAACTGGGTGGTGTTCGCGGTCTCGGAATACCTGTTCGGCCAGTACATGCTGATCCGCTGGCGGCGCTTCATGTCGCGCGACCTGGTCTCGGACTGGCTGGAGGACGAGCGGCACTACCGCATCCAGTTCCTCGGCGAGAAGGCGGACAACCCCGACCAGCGCATCTCCGAGGACATCCGCACCTATGTCACCAGCACCTATTCGATCGCGTTCAGCCTGTTCTCGACCTTCCTGACCCTCGCCGCCTTCGTGCAGCTGCTGTGGAACCTCTCGGCGCGGTTCAAGACCGAGGACGGCGGCGCCTTCATGGTCTGGATCACCGGAATCCCGGGGTTCCTGGTCTGGGTCTGCCTCGCCTATGCGGTCTTCGTCACCGTCGTCGGCCACTGGATCGGCCGGCCGCTGATCTGGAAGAACTACAACAAGGAGCGCACCGAGGCCGACTTCCGCTTCGGCATGGCGCGGCTGCGCGAGTACAGCGAGCAGGTGGCGCTGCTCGACGGCGAGGCCGCCGAGCGCACCAGCCTGTTCCAGAAATACGACCGGCAGGTGCAGGCCACCCTCAGCCTGGTGCGCACCACCCGGAACTTCCGCATCTTCACCTTCAGCATCGGCCAGATGACCGACGTGCTGCCCTATGTGCTGGTGGCGCCGGCGTATTTCGCCGGGGTCGGCACGCTCGGCATGCTCCAGCAGACCGCCGGCGCCTTCTCCCGGGTGCAGGGCGGCTTCACGGTGTTCCTCAATCTCTACGAGACGCTGGCGGCCTACAAGGCGGCGGTCAACCGGGTCAACGGCTTCCGCGCGGCGCTGGAGCAGGCGGGCGACCTCGACGGCGACTCGCGCCCCATCGTCCTGGCCGGCGGGTCGGGCGACGGCGTCGAGGTGACAGATCTGACGCTGGCGCTGCCCGACGGGACAACGATCGCGCGCGTGCCCGAGCTGCGGCTGCGGCCCGGCGAGAGCGCGATCCTGACCGGGCCGTCGGGCTCGGGCAAGTCGACGCTGTTCCGCGCCATCGCCGGGGTCTGGCCGTTCGGGTCGGGCCGGGTCGAGGCGCCGCGGGACCGCTCGGTGATGCTGCTGCCGCAGCGCCCCTACATCCCGCTCGGCACGCTGCGCGGCGCGCTGGCCTATCCGGGCGCGCCCGACGCCTATCCGGACGCGGACATCGCCGCGGCGATGTCCGCGGTGGGCCTCGACCATCTGGTCGAGCGCCTCGACGAGGCCGCGATCTGGAACCAGGCGCTGTCGGGCGGCGAGCAGCAGCGGGTGGCGATCGTGCGCGCGCTGCTGGCGCGGCCCGACTGGCTGTTCCTCGACGAGGCGACCGCCGCGCTCGACGAGCCGATGGAGGCGCAGGTCTACGAGGTGCTGCGCGCGCGGCTGCCCGGGACGACGATCGTCTCGATCGGTCATCGCCGGACGCTGCTGAGCCTTCACGACCGGCACCTAGCGATGCAGGCCGGCCCCGACCGGGCCTATGCCCCGGTCGATGTCGAGGACGGCGGCGTCCCG
>CAYTMB010000282.1:0-3813 GCA_964438465.1 uncultured Rhodovulum sp.
CCGAGATAATTTCTTTGCAAGATCAATGTCTTGATCGGATGTGCACGCGTGCACACGCGGGCCCATGGACCTCAGACCTGCGGCAGGTCGCCCTCCGCCCGCAGCGCCTCGAACGCCGCGACGAACGCCCCGAGCCCGCCGGCGGCGATGGCGCCGCGCAGCCCCGCCATCAGGTCCTGATAATAGTGCAGGTTGTGCCAGGTCAGCAGCATCGCCGCGATGATCTCGCCGGAGCGCACCACATGGTGCAGATAGGCCCGGCTGTACTCCCGGCAGGTCGGACAGCCGCAGTCCGGGTCGAGCGGCCGCGGATCCTCGGCGTGGCGGGCGTTCCTGAGGTTCACCGCGCCGCGCCGGGTCAGCGCCTGCCCGGTCCGCCCCGACCGCGTCGGCAGCACGCAGTCGAACATGTCCACGCCGCGCAGCACCCCGCCGACGATGTCGTCGGGCTTGCCCACCCCCATCAGGTAGCGCGGCCGGTCGTCGGGCAGCGCCGCCGGCGCGTAGTCGAGCACGCCGAACATCGCCGCCTGCCCCTCGCCGACCGCCAGCCCGCCGATGGCGTAGCCGTCGAAGCCGATCGCCGCCAGCGCCGCGGCGGATTCCTCGCGCAGCTCCCGCGTCACCCCGCCCTGCATGATCCCGAACAGCGCATGCCCGGACCGGTCGCCGAAGGCGTCGCGCGACCGCCGCGCCCAGCGCATCGACAGCCGCATCGACGCCGCCACGGCCTCCTCGCTCGCCGGCAGCGCCGGGCATTCGTCGAAGGCCATCACGATGTCCGAGCCGAGCAGGCGCTGGATCTCCATGCTGGTCTCCGGGCTCAGCATGTGCCTGGAGCCGTCGACATGGCTGCGGAAGGTCACGCCCGCCTCGGTCAGCTTGCGCAGATCGGCGAGGCTCATCACCTGGAAGCCGCCCGAGTCGGTCAGGATCGGCCGGTCCCAGTTCATGAACCGGTGCAGGCCCCCCAGCCGCGCCACCCGCTCGGCGCCCGGCCGCAGCATCAGGTGATAGGTGTTGCCGAGCAGCACGTCCGCCCCGGTCGCGCGCACCGAGCCCGGCAGCATCGCCTTGACCGTGGCGGCGGTGCCCACCGGCATGAACGCCGGGGTGCGGATCTCGCCGCGCGGCAGGCTCAGCGCGCCGGTCCGGGCGCGGCCGTCCCGGGCGGCGATGGTGAAGCGAACGCTGGACATGCGCCCCGATAGCGCGCCGCGACGGGTTTGACAAACCTCCGCCGCCGGCCCGCCGGCGCCGCCCGCCTTTGACCTGCGCCCCCGCACACCTTATATATCTTGTCGGGAATTATGGAGAGCGCGATGACCGTCCAGACCGAGGCCCCGATGGAGGGAACGCCGCTGATCCGGCCCTCGACCACCGACCATCCGCTCTACGACACCGTCGTCGAGGCCTGCCGCACGGTGTTCGACCCCGAGATCCCGGTGAACATCTACGACCTCGGGCTGGTCTACACCGTCGAGATCACCGACGAGAGCGACGTCAACATCGCCATGAGCCTCACGGCGCCCGGATGCCCGGTGGCCGGCGAGATGCCCGGCTGGGTCGCCGAGGCGATCACCCCGATCCCCGGCGTGCGCCACGTCAATGTGGCGCTGGTCTGGGAGCCGCAATGGGGCATGGACATGATGTCCGACGAGGCCCGGCTCGAACTCGGGTTCATGTAGCCGCAGCGCCGCGCCGGCGTTGACAGGCGCGGCGGCGCATGGAAAAGGGAAGGCCGCCGCCCGGAGATCGAGGTCGCTCCCGGACCCGGCGCGCGGCGGCACGGGGGCCGCTCATGCGCATTCTGATCACCAACGACGACGGCATCAGCGCCGCAGGGCTCGCCGCCGCCGAGGCGATCGGCGCCGAGCTGGCCGGACCCGACGGCGAGGTCTGGGTCGTGGCGCCCGCCTTCGAGCAGTCCGGCGTCGCGCATTGCGTGTCCTACATCCGGCCGATGCGGCTGGAGCGGCTGGCCGAGCGGCGCTTCGCCGTCGAAGGCTCGCCCGCGGATTGCGTGCTGGCCGCGATCGGCGAGATCCTCAAGGACGCGCCGCCGGATCTGGTGCTGTCGGGGGTGAACCGCGGGCACAACGTCGCCGAGGACACGCTCTATTCCGGCACCATCGGCGGCGCGATGGAGGGGGCGCTGCACGGCCTGCCCTCGATCGCGCTGTCGCAGTACTACGGTCCCGGCGCCGATGCGGACGATCCCTTCGCCGCCGCCCGCGCGCATGGCGCCGATGTCTGCCGCCGCCTCGTCGCGGGCGGGGCCTGGAGCCGGGTTCCCTACGGCGTGTTCTACAACGTCAACTTCCCCGCCCTCCCCGCCGCCGAGGTGCGCGGCCTGCGCGCGACCGTGCAGGGCCACCGCAACGCCGCGACCTTCGGCGTCCAGCCGCAGGTCGCGCCGAACGGCCGCAAGTACCTGTGGCTGAGCCACGGCCACGGCAACGACGACACCCCCGCGGGCTCGGACGCGCGCGAATGCCACGACGGCTTCGTCACCGTCACGCCGCTGCGCGCGGATCTGACCGCCCACGACCTCGTCGCGCCGCTGGCGCAGGCGCTGGCGTAGCCGGCGATGACCCCGGCCGAGCGGCAGATGGCCTTCGTCTACGCGCTGCGCTCGCACGGGGTCACCAATCCGGACGTGCTGCGGGCGATGGAGGCGACGCCCCGCGCCGAGTTTCTCGAAGGCATCTTCCGCGAACGCGCCTTCGAGGACACGCCGCTGCCGATCTCCTGCGGCCAGACCATCAGCCAGCCGAGCGTGGTCGGGATCATGACCCAGGCGCTGGAGGTCGACCGGCGCTGCAAGGTGCTCGAGATCGGCACCGGATCGGGCTATCAGGCGGCGATCCTCGCGCCGCTGGCCCGACGGATCTACACCATCGAACGCCACCGCCGCCTCGCCCGCACCGCCCGGGCGCTGTTCGAGCGGCTCGAGCTCGGCAACATCACCGTGGTGATCGGCGACGGCTCGCTCGGGCTGCCCGAGCAGGCGCCGTTCGACCGCATCATCCTGACCGCCGCCGCCGAAGACCCGCCAAAGCCGCTGCTCGACCAGCTGCGTCCGGGCGGCGTCATGGTGCTGCCGGTCGGCCAGAGCCATTCGGTGCAGACCCTGATCAAGATCGTCAAGGGCCCGGAGGGCCTGGAGTACACCGATCTCGGACCCGTGCGTTTTGTGCCGCTGGTTGAGGGCGTCGCACAGGATGTGTTGGACTAGCGCGCGCCGCCAAGATATGGTTGCAGACATGTCAAGACATTTCTCCCCCTCGGGCTTCCGCTGCGCGCTGGCGGCGGCGCTGTGCCTCGGCCTCGCGGCCTGCGCCGGCGGGCCGCCGAGCAGCCGCTCGCCGGCCGCGGTGGCCAATTCCACGCCCGATGCGCGCGGGGTGATCACCTACGCCAGCTATCAGGTCGCGGTGGCGCGGGACGGGGACACCATCGCGACGCTGGCCGAACGCGTCGGCGCCTCGCCGCAGGAGGTCTCCAGGCGCAACGGCCTGCCCGCCGACTATCTGCTGCGCGCGGGCGAGATCGTGGTGCTGCCCGACAGCGTTCCGCGGCCCGAGGCGGCCGGCGGCGGATGGAGCCCCGATCTCGCCGCGGCCGCCATCGAGGGCGCGCCGCTTCCGCCGCCCGGCGCCGCGACGACGACGCCGGCGAACAATCCCTTCGCGAACGGACAGACCGACCCGCTGATCGATCCGGTCCGCCACCGCGTCGAAGCCGGCGAGACGGTGTATTCGATCGCGCGGCTCTACGGGGTCTCGGTCACGGCGCTGGCCTCGTGGAACG
>CAYTMB010000283.1:0-3811 GCA_964438465.1 uncultured Rhodovulum sp.
TCGAACCGCAACTTCGAGGGCCGGCAGGGCCGCGGGGGGCGGACGCATCTGCTGAGCCCCGCGATGGCGGCGGCGGCGGCGATCACCGGGCGGCTGACGGACGTGCGCGAGCTGATGTGAACGGGCGTTCAGCGGGAATATTCGGCAAGTCGTTGATCTGGCTGGATGACTGAATCGCCGAGGGCTCTGCAGAAGCCTCGGGCCGGCATTCGGCGCCTTCGTTCACACCTGTTTCGAAAGTGTGAACGCATCTCGAATATCGTAGCTATATCAGCCTGTTAGGCTTCCGTGCACGCGTGCACAGCCGCGCCGCTGTCCTGGCTGGTGATGTTCCCGCCCGGCGCGCTGCTCGACCGGCGGATGCCGACGGCGCTGCGCCCGGCCGGCCGCGGCGGCGAATGAATTGACCGGCCCCCGCCGGCTGGCCTAGCCTCGCGGCGGCAAGCGCAGCGGAGGCCGCCATGAACACCACGCCGAAATCCAGCAAGGCCGCAGAGAAGACCGCAGAGAAGACCCCCGAGAAGGCCGCCGTGGAAGCGTCGGTCGCCGAGGCGCCGCCGCCGGCCGCGGTGGTCGCGGACGAGGTCGCCGCCCTGCGCGCCGAGGTCGCGGCGCTGGTCGAGCAGCTCGCCGCGGTGCGGGACGCCGCGACCGGCGGGGCGAAGCGCGCCGCGCGGGCGATCGCCGCGGAGGGCGCCGACGCGGGCGCGCGGGCCGCCGAGGATCTGCTGGCGGAATGGCGCGCATTCGACCGCCGCGTGGTCGAGGAGACCCGGGCCAACCCCTGGCGCAGCCTCGGGATCGCCGCGCTGGCCGGGCTGGTGTTCGGCCAGATCCTGCGGCGCTGATCCGGTGTTCCGGGCGCTGCGGCTGATCTTCGCGCTGGCCGGCCGGCGGGCCGGCGCCTACGGCGACCATGCGAAGGCGCGCGCGACGCATCTCGCGCTGCTGGCGGTCTTCGGCTTCGCGGCGGCGGGGTTCGGGCTGGCGCTGGTGGCGGTCGCGCTGGCGCAGTGGCTGGGCGTGCTCGCGGCGCTGGGCGTCCTCGCCGGCGCCGGCCTCGCCGGCTGCCTCGGCGTGCTGATCGCGATGCGCGCCGAGCGGCGCGCCCATGCGCTGGCGCTGGCGCAGCAGTCGGACGACGACCAGCGGCTGATGCAGGCGGCGCTGCTGTCGGCGCTGCCCGCGGCGCGCAGGGGCGGGCTGGTCGCCGCCGGCCTCGCGGGGCTGGCGCTGCTGCTCGCCGTGCGCGGCAGGGGCGGCCGGCGCGACTAGAGCGGTATCCAGCCGGGCGGGATCGTCCGGCGATCAGGATGTCGCGACAGGTCGGGACTCCGGAGCGGGCGAGCCGCCGGACCAGGCCCCGCGTTAGGCGCGCAGCGCCTGTTCCGGGGCTCCGTCGGCCGCGGCCGCGCGCAGCACCGCCCGGATCGTCGCCCGGCCGTCGGCGCCGGCCGCCGCCAGCGTCAGCTCGCCGCCGAGCCCGCCGACGATGGCGCGGGCGAGCTTGAGGCTGGCGCCCTCCGGCCGGGCCGGGCCGGCCGGCGGCCGCGCGGTCAGCTCGAAGCCGCCGCCGGTCTCCTGCGCCGTCACCGCGATCGCGCCGCCCGGCGCGGCGAGATCCGCCGCCGCCAGCGCCACCGCCCAGAGCGTGCGCCGCGCCGCGGGGGTGCGGATCGCGGCTTCGCCCGCCAGTTCCAGCGTCAGGCCGCGCGCGGTCAGCAGCGCCAGCAGCCCCGCCGCCGGGCCGCCGTCCTCGGGCGCGGCGCGGGTGGTGTCGCGCAGCGCGCGCGACGCCGCCAGCCCGTCCTTCAGCCCCTGCGCGGCGGCGGTCAGCGCCTGGAAGGCCTCGGGCGAGCGCGCCGCCGGGATCTCGGCGAGGATGCGGGCGATCGCGGCCTCGATCGGGTGCTCGATCTGCGCCTGCGCCAGATCCTCGATCAGCGCGTCGCGCTCGCGCGCGGCGGCGCGGGCGTCGAGCCCGTCGCGGGCCGCGGCCAGCGCCGCGCGCTCCTCGCTGAGGCTGCGGAACACCACCAGCGCCGAGGCGTCGGGCAGCGGCGCCACGACGAGCTGCAGCGTGCGGCCGTCGCGGGTCTCGACCGCCTCGGTCCAGCTGCTGCGCGCCTCGGCCCCGGTGGCGAATTCGCGCAGCCGCGCCCAGACCGGGCTCGGCCGGCACAGGCCGGCCCAGAGCCCGGTCAGCTCGACCACGCCCGGCCCGTCGAGCCGCGCCATCGGGTCGAGCCCCCACAGCGCCTCGAAGGCCGAGTTGACGAAGACCAGCATGCCGGAGGTGTCGAACACCGCCACCGCCTCGGCCATGCGGTCGAGCGTGGCCTGGGACAGCTCCAGCTCGGATCGGTAGCGGCGCTCGAGCTGGATCGCGGTGGAGATGTCCTCGAACAGGAAGGCCAGCGCGCCCTGCGGATGCGGGCGGCCGGTGACGCGGAAGATCTTGCCCGAGGGCAGCACCCAGTTCTCCTCGTAGGCGCCCTCGCGGGCGCCCTCCTCGATCTCGGTCAGCTTGCGCCGCCAGGCGGCGAAGTCCTTCTGCTCGGGCATCTGCCTTGTCTCGCGCAGCCGCTCGAGGAAGTCGCGCAGGCTCGGCCGCCCGGCCAGCCAGACCGCGTCGATCTTCACGAGGTCGGTCAGCGCCGGATTGAACAGCCCGAGCCGGCGGTTCTTGTCGAACACCGCGAGGCCGATCGGCAGATGCGCGAAGGTCTCGGTCAGCGTCTCGATGAAGCGGCGCAGGCTCGCTTCCGAGGCGACGAGGTCGTCGGCGTCGAGCGCGAAGCCGAGCCGCTCGCCGGCGGGGCCCTCGGTCTCGCTGACCTCGAACCAGTGCGCCTCGCCGTCCTGCGGCCCGGGCGCCGCCACCCGGCGGCGGCGGCCGCCGCCGGCGCGCGCGGTCAGCGGCACCTCCTCGAGCACATGGCCGAAGGCGTCGGGGAGGCGGTGGTCGGGCAGCGCGCCGGTCGGCGGGGCGAAGCGGTCGCGGTAGCCGGCGTTGGCCCAGGCGACCTGGCCGTCGGCGCCGAAGCTCCAGGCCAGCACCGGCGCGCGGTCGAGCGCCGCGCGCAGGAAGCGCGCCTCCTCCTCGGCGCGCCGCAGGCTCGCCTCGGTCAGCCGCAGCGCGCGCGCCTCCTCGCTGGCCGGGCGCAGCGACAGGAAGCTCGCGGCGCCGCGCGGTTCGCCGAGGATCTCGACCGCGCCGCCGTCGGCGCGCTGGCAGTGCCGCCGGAACGCGGTTCCGAACAGGATCAGGCCCTCGAGGTCGGCGTCGATGCCCGGACAATCGCCGGCCAGGCGCGCGCGCAGCGCCGCCAGCGGCGCCACGCCCGGCGCAAGCCCGGCGAGCAGCGCGCGCGCCGGCTCGGTCAGCGGCTGCAGCGCGCCGCCGTGGACGAAGAAGTCGCAGGCGCCGGGCGCCGCCGCGGCGGGACCGCGGTCGCCGCGCGCCGGCCGGCGCGGCGCGAAGGCGAGGGCCAGCGCCAGCGTCGTGACGGCGCCGGCCAGCGCCGCCCAGACATGGTCCGGGGCGCGGGCGATCGCCGCGACCGTCGCGGCGGCGGAAGGCAGGGCGGAGAAATCCATGAACTCGGGCCTCGCGTGCTCGGGCGGACCCTGCGCCGCAGAGGTTGAGAAAGCCTTAACCTTACCCGGCCGTTAACGCCGCCTTGCGCCCAACGTGCGCGCCGCCGCCCGTCGCCCGGGCGCTGCGCCCCGAGCCTTCCCCGGATTTCATTCAGGTTTGAAACCCTATTGAGCAGTCGAGGGCCCCCGCCCACAGGCGGGGAGAAAAAAA
>CAYTMB010000284.1:0-1169 GCA_964438465.1 uncultured Rhodovulum sp.
GGGCGCCGAATGCCGCCAGAGGCTTTTGCGGCACCTTCAGTACATCACCTGATCCGCGCGACAGCGAGCGCGCGGACCCGAGCGCGCCGGGAATGGTTAACGATGCGTTAACCGCCGCGTGGCAGAGTGCGCGGTCCCGGGCCGGCCCCGCGCATCGGGCGCGGGAGCGGGCCCGGACGTTCCGAAGGGACCGCCATGCCCGAACCGCTGCCGCCCGCGCTCGACCTCACTCCCCCGCCCTTCGCCGAGGGCCTGTGCGACTGGTCGCGCGGCGACGGCGCGCCGGCGTCGCCGAGCTACGAGACCGGCGAGGCCGGCCGGATCGCGCAGGGCGACCCGGACTTCGGGGCCTGCCTCGAGCTGCGCAAGGTCGAGGCGGTGCAGCGGCTGCGCTACCGGGGCGAGCTGCCGCTGCGGCCGGGCGCCTGCATCGAGATCACCGCCCGGATCAAGGCGCTGCGCGGGCCGCTGCCCGCCGCGCGGATCGCCGCCTCGCCGGGCGGCGCCGGCGGCGCCGTCCTGCCCGACCTGCCGGGCGCGGCGCCGGCGACGACGCTGGCCGCGCATGGCGCGGTGCGCGAGCTGCGCGCGGTGATCGGCCGGGCGGCGGCGCCCGGCGTCGATCTGGTCTGGGACGGGCGCGCGCTCTACGGCCATGTCGGGCTCGACCTGATCGGGCCGAGCGGCGGCGTGGTGCGGATCGCCGATCTCGCCGTGCGCGAGATCCTCGGCGACCCGCGCGGCGGATTGCGCGCGCTGCCCGGCTTCGAGGCGGCGGCGCGGGATCGCGCCCGGGGCGCGCCGTGGTTGCCGGGCGCGCGCGATCTGCGCTAGACTCGGGCGCGGGCCGCGTCATGCGGCGCCGGCCGCGCCGGGCCGGAACCAGCGCAGGAGGGGCCGATGCCGACGATCACCAGCGACGCCAAGCTCCAGACCATCCTGACCACCTTCGAGATGTCGCCCGGCACCTGTCACGATCTGCTCGAGCTGCTCGAGGACGCCTACGCCAGCTTCATCCGCCACCAGCCCGGCTTCATCGCCGCCGGGCTGCATGTGAACGACGCCCAGACCCGGATCGCCAACTACTCCCAGTGGCGCCAGCGCGAGGATTTCCTCGCCATGCTGCGCTCGGACGAGATGCGGGCGCGCAACCGCGAGATCACCAAGCT
>CAYTMB010000284.1:1269-3804 GCA_964438465.1 uncultured Rhodovulum sp.
GCGACGCCCGACGGTCAGAAGCTGAACCAGAGCGCCGCGCCGACGCCGGTGCTGCGGTCGTCCGACAGCTCCTGGCTGAGGCTCGGCACGATCCAGAGCCGGTCGCGCAGCTCGAAGCCGACCGAGGGCGAGACCTTGTAGTAGACCCCCTTCGCGTCCTCGTAGCGGCTGGCCGACAGCATGGTCATCCAGCCCTCGGCCGGACGCAGCCCGACGAGGCCGTGGAGGTCGGTGATCGGGTCGTCCTCGTCGCGGGCGAACAGCACCCGCGCCGTCGCGGTCATCCAGCCGCCGCCGAAGCGGCTCTCGAAGCCGCGGCCCCAGTGCAGCGAGGTCTCGATCCGGGTCTGGGTCATCACGCCGACGAGATCGGGCGGGGTGGAGACGCCGAGGCCGACGGCGAAGCGGTTGACGGCCTCCGGGGGCGACAGCGCGAAGGTGACGCCGGCGGCGGCGCGGCTGGGGGTGAACGGCTGGTCGGCGTTCGAGAACTGGCCGACCAGCGTGAGCCGGCGCGTCAGCCCGTATTCGCCGTAGAGCGAAAAGCTCAACGCCGAACCGGTCGCCGTGGTCTCGAGGTCGGAGCGGGCCGAGACGAAGCCGCCGCCCGGCTCGCGCGGCCAGGCGCCGGCCAGCGCGGACTGCGCCGCGGCGAACGCCAGCGCCGCGGCGAGCGCGCCGGAGACGACGGCCGAGGGCGCGCGCGCGGGCATGGCCCGACAGTCGGCCTTGCGCGGTTAACGCGCGGTTAGCGGCGCCAGCTCCAGCGCCGGGCCGGTCGTGGTTTTGCGGGTGTATCACGTTGATACACTGGTCAACATATTGATATTGATGAAAAATCCAAGAAAGCCACTCACGCGCGGCGCCGAGAGCCGGGCGCGGCGCCGATCGGCTCAGGCCGCGTCCATCGCGATCCAGCGCCGCAGCAGCGCGTGTTCCTGCGCCCGCGCCCGCCGCGCCCAGACGCCGGCGCCGGGCGGATCGGCGCGCTCATGGGGCGCGATGCGCGCCCGCGCCTCGGGATCGGCGGCGAAGATCGCGAAGGCCCGCCGCCGCGCGCCCGGCCCCTCGATGTAGCCCGCCAGCGCCGAGACGAAGTTCAGCGTCCCGGTCTTGGCGATCACCCGCACCCCCGGCGCCGCCAGCGTGCCGCCCGCGGCGCCCTTCACCGGCCGCTCCGGCAGCAGCGCCGGCAGTCCGTCGCGCCCGGCCGCCGCCGTCAGGAGGCGCACCATCTCGGCGGGCGGGATCGCCGAGGCGCCGGTCAGCCCGGAGTGGTTGACCAGCGACGCGCGCCGCAGGCCGTAGCGCGCCCGCGCCCAGTCGGTCATCGCCGCCGCCGAGGTCGCGAGGCTGCCGGAGGGCGCGCCCGCCGCCCGGCTGGCGCCGAGCCCGACGGCCTCGGCGGTGAGGTTGGTCGAGTAGCGCAGCAGGTCGCGCATCATCGGCGCCAGCGGCTGGCTCGCCCGCGCGGCCAGCGCGACGCCGCCGGGGTCCGCCGCCGCCAGTTGCGGCGCCGCCAGCGTCAGCCCGTCCTGCGCCGCCAGCGCGCGCAGCGTCTCGCCGGCGTAGATCGCCGGGGTGCGCACCGGCAGCCACAGGCTGCCCTTGCCGCGCAGGCTGGCCGCCGGGAAGCCCCAGGCCTCGCGGCCGCCCGCGACGCGGTGGAACGGCGGGCCGTCCGCGGTGGCCTCGGCGGTGATCGTCGGGGTCGGGGCGTCGAAGCGCAGCCCCGGCGCGGTCATCCGCAGCTGTGGCCCGGCCTCGCCGGGGGCCCAGTCGAACAACACCCGGTTGAAGTTCAGGTTCATCCCCGAGATCGCCGGGTTGTAGGCGGCGCCGAGCGGCTGGCCGGCGTCGATCTCCGGCAGCTCGGGCAGCGCGCCCGTCGCCACCAGCAGCCGGCCCTCGACCGCGGCGAGGCCGGTCGCGCGGGCCTCGGCGAGCAGGTCGCCCAGCGCGTCGGTGTCGAACAGCGGATCGCCGCCGCCGACCAGCGCCAGATCGCCGCGCAGCGCGCCGGCCTCGACCGGCCCGACCCGCGCCAGCCGGGTGGCGAAGCGATGCCCGGGCCCGAGCCGGTCGAGCGCATAGAGTGCGGTGACGATCTTGGCCACCGAGGCGGGCGGCCGGTCGAGATCGGGCTGGTGGGCCTCGATCACCGTCCCGTCCGCCGCGTCGGCGACGGCGAAGGCGGTCAGCGCGCCGAGCCGCGAGCGCGCGAGGATGGCGTGGAAGCCCTCCGGCGCCGCCGTCGGCCGCGGTCGCGGCCCGGTCGCGGCGGTCGCCGTCGCGGCCAGCCCGGCGAGCACCGCCCGCCGCGTCACGCCGCCGCCGGGTTTTTCTGGCTGCGTCATCGGGTGACTATGCCAGACCTCGGGGTTGCGCTTCAATCGGCGCGGCGGCGGCCGGAGCGCAAGCCGAGGCCGGGGGGCGCCGGGCGGTCCCGGCCCGATCTGTCGCGGGGCAGATCGGCCGGGAGTGCGCCGCCGCGGGCGCATCGAGCTGGGCGCCTCGCGTCATACGGGCTCCGGC
>CAYTMB010000285.1:0-3795 GCA_964438465.1 uncultured Rhodovulum sp.
GGCCTCGGCGCGGGCGGTCTGGAAGGCGGTCTCGAGGTCGGCGGGAGTTTTCGCGAGCTTCATGCCGCGGCCGCCGCCGCCCGCCGTCGCCTTGACGATCAGCGGGAAGCCGACCTCCTTGCCGACGCGTTTCGCGTCCTCGAGCGTGGGCACGCCGCCGTCCGAGCCGGGGACGCAGGGCACGCCGAGCGCCTTCATCGTGTCCTTGGCGGTGATCTTGTCGCCCATCAGCCGGATATGCTCCGCCGTGGGTCCGATGAAGGTCAGGCCGTGGTCCTGCACGATCTGCACGAAGGTGGCGTTCTCGCTCAGAAAGCCGTAGCCGGGGTGGATCGCCTCGGCGCCGGTGATCTCGCAGGCGGCGATGATGTTGGGCATCGACAGGTAGCTCAGCGTCGCCGGGGCCGGGCCGACGCAGACGCTCTCGTCGGCCATGCGCACATGCATCGCGTCGGCGTCGGCGGTCGAGTGGATCGCGACGGTCTGGATGCCCATTTCCTTGCAGGCGCGGTGCACGCGCAGGGCGATCTCGCCGCGGTTGGCGATCAGGACCTTCTTGAACATGCGGGCCTCCCGGAGCGCGGCGGGCTCATTCCAGAATGATCAGCGGCGCGCCGAACTCCACGGGGGATCCGTCCTCCACGAGGATGCGCTTGACCCGTCCGGGGCGCGGCGCGGGGATCTGGTTCATCGTCTTCATCGCCTCGATGATCAGGATGGTCTGGCCTTCGGTCACGGTGTCGCCGATCTTGACGAAGGCGGGCGAGTCCGGTTCGGCCTGGAGATAGGCGGTCCCGACCATCGGCGAGGGCACCACGCCGGGATCGTCGGACGGATCGCCGGCGGCCGAGACGGCGCCGGCGGCGGTCGCCGGCTGGGCCTGGGGGGCCGGGGCCTGCGGCGGCGCGGCGTGATAGACCGGGGCGGCGGCCGCCTGGGGGATCTGCCGCGCGACGCGGACGTTCAGCGCGTCGTCGTCGCCGTATTCGCGACTGACCTCGATTTCGGTCAGGTCGTTCTCGCGGAGCAGTTCCGCCAGCGCCTTGATGAATTCGACATCCGACTCGTGCGGTCGCTTGTTCATGCTGCGCCCTGACGTTTCTTGCCCGCCCCGGTCCGCGCCGGTCGGGCGCGCGGGCCCTCTCTATACGCGGCGCGCGCGGGGCTGGGAAGGCCGGAAATCGCGGCCGGTTCGGCCCCGACGGCCGGGGTCGGTCGGCCCGGCTCAGTCGGCCAGGCGCATCTCGGCCACCAGCTGCTCCATCGCCGCGACGGGCGCGAGGCCGCGCAGCATCCGGTCGCCGAACACGAAGCTGGGCGTGCCTTCGAGCGCGAGCCCGGCCGCCAGCGCGCGCGTCGCCTCGATGCGGCGGGTGACCTCGGGGCCGTCCATCTCGGCGCGCACGGCGTCGGGATCGACGCCGATCCCGGTCAGCGCCTCCGCCACGCGCGCCTCGGTCGCCGGGCCGTCGAGCCGCATCAGCCGGTCGTTGAGCGCGACATAGGCCTCGGGGCCGGCGACGATCCCGGTCGCGATCGCGGCGCGGGCGGCGTATTCCGAGGCGGGTCCGAGCACCGGCCATTCCTTGATGATCCAGCGGATGTCGCCGTCGCTCTCGATCATCTGCGTCAGCTCGGGATGGGCGCGGCGGCAGTAGCCGCACTGGTAGTCGACGAACTCGACGATGGTCACGCCGCCCTCCGGGTTGCCGGCGACCAGCGAGAAGCCGTCGTCAAACAGCGCCTCCGACTGCGCCGCGACGCGCTCGCGATCCAGCGCCGCCACAGCGTCGCGCTGGCGCGCGTCGAGCAGGGCGGCCATCTCGGTGAGCAGGTCGGGGTTCTCGAGCAGGTAGGCGCGCACCTCCTCGCGGAACTCCTCGCGCTCGTCGGGGGTCATCTCGGCCCAGCCGGAGCCGGGCAGGGAGGCGGTGAGCAGCAGGGCGGGCAGAAACCGATGCAGACGCAACATGTTCACCTTCGTTTCAGCGCGCGTTGCGCCATGACTATCACATCCTCGGCCTGTTTCCATCCCGGGGAGCCGCGGGGGAGCAGCGCCGCCGCGCGGTCGGCCTGGCGCAGCGCCTCCGGCCAGCGCCCCGACAGTACGAACCGCTCGGCGGTGGCGAGCGCGGCCTGGCCCTCGTTGCCCAGCCGGGCCTCGGCCAGCGCGAGGTCGCGCAGCACCTCGGGATTGGCGCGGTCCATCGCGGCGGACCGGCGCAGGGCCTCGGCCGCCTGGGCGGTGCGGTCGGGGTCCGCGACGTTCAGCAGCGCCCGGCCGTAGCCGCCGAGGATCAGCGGCTCGCGGGGCGCAAGCTCTACGGCGCGGCCGTAGGCGGCGGCTGCGGCGGCGGCCTGGCCGGCTTCCAGCAGGAACTGGCCCTTGAGCTCGTGGTAATAGGCGTCGTCCGGGCGGGCGGCGATCAGCGCGTCGATGTTGGCCATCGCCCGGCCGAGGCTCGGCTCGCGGGAATACGCCACCGCGCGCGCGAGCGCGGCGCTTTCGGAGGCGTCGCCCGGCGGATAGGCGCGCAGGGTCTGGCCCGGGCTCTGCAGGAAGCCGCGGAACTTCGCGACCATCCGGGCGTGCCAGTAGGCGTCGCCGGGATCGGGCGCGGCCGCGGCCGGCATGGCGGCGATGCGGGCCTCGAGCAGCGCGATGCGCTCGGACCAGAGCGGATGGGTCAGGGTGTAGGCGTCCTGGCTGGATCGCAGCAGCGCCTCCTGGCCGCGAAACAGCCGCAGGACTTCGAGGGTCGCTTCCGGGTCGGCCCCCGCGGCGGCCATGTAGCGCAGGCCGGCCTGGTCGGCGCTCGCCTCCTCGGCGCGGCTGTGGGCGAGGGCGGCGCGTCGGGCCGCGGTCTGGCTGCCGGCGGCGACCGCGAGGCCGGCGCCCGGGCTGCCGGCCATCACCGCGGCGATCGCGGTGGCGGCGCCGATCACCGCGATGCCGCGGGCGCCGCCCATCGCCTCGTCGCGGCGCACCATGTGGCCGCCGGCGATATGGCCGACCTCGTGCGCGATCACCGCGCGCAACTGATCCACGGTCTTCAGCCGGGTGATCAGGCCGGTGTGCAGGAACAGGTTCGAGCCGCCGGCGACGAAGGCGTTCGGCTCCGGATCCTGGATGATATAGATGTTCACCGTCGCCGGGTTCAGGCCCGCGGCGCGGAACATCGGATAGGCGAGGCGCTTCAGCGTCGCCTCGATCTCGGCGTCGCGGATCAGCGCCTGGGCCGAGGCGGCGGTCGCCGCGCCGGCCAGCCACAGCCCGAGCAGGATCGCGGTCAGGACTCGTGCGGGCGCCAATGCGTCTCCCTCGGGTTGCGCCTCGGCGCGGATCGTGGCTAGTCGCGGGCGCAGCGCCCCCGGCGGGCAAACCTAGGAGACGCAAGGTGCGGACATCAACCCGGGGCGAGGTCGATCCCTTCATTGTGATGGACGTGATGGAGGCCGCGCGCGCCGAGGAGGCGCGCGGCCGCTCGATCGTGCACATGGAGGTGGGCCAGCCCGGGACGCCGGCGCCGGCGGCGGCCCGCCGCGCGCTGGCGGCGGCGATGGCGGCCGGGCCGCTCGGCTACACCGTGGCGCTGGGTTTGCCGGAGCTGCGGGCGCGGATCGCGCGGCTGTATCGCGAATGGTACGGCGTCGATCTCGATCCGGGGCGGGTGGTGGTCACCGGCGGGTCGTCCTCGGCGTTCATCCTCGCCTTCACCAGCCTGTTCGACGCCGGCGACCGGGTGGCGATCGCCGAGCCGGGCTATCCGAGCTATCGCAACATCCTGCGCGCGC